>JAILNN010000064.1 GCA_024691565.1 Lachnospiraceae bacterium
ACAATCTTATATGGAGGGAAGGAAATGAGAAAAACAAAAGTATTTTTCACAGCATTTCTAGGTTTATGTTTGACTGCTGGTCTAATCACAGCTCCAGCATCATCAGAAGCAAAGAAAAAAATCAAACTTTCAAAAACAAAGCTTACAATTAAAGTAGGTGAAAAGAAAAAACTTAAACTAAAGAAGGGAAGCAAAAAGCTAACCGTCAAAAAGTTTAAATCTAGCGATTCAGATGTCGCCAAGGTAACAAAAAAAGGAAAAGTAACAGGAATTTCCGCAGGAAAAGCTGTAGTTTCAGTTAAATATAAGGGTAAAAAGTATAAGTGTAAGGTTACAGTAAATGCAACTGAAGCCACTGCTACTACACCAGCAACTGCAGCACCTGTTCAAGCAGCACCTACAGCTGCTCCAACAACTGCACCTGCAGTAACAACTGCTCCTACTGAAGTGCCAACTACTGCTCCTACTGAAGCACCTACTGCTGCTCCAACTGCTACACCAGAAGATGTTCACTACACAATTGAGAATATCCGAAACTATGTAGTTGGTCTTGATCAGCAAGTAGAACTCGCAGATGGTACAACAACTCAGTTAATTAACTTCGACAACGCAGCAACAACACCTGTTCTTCTTCCAGTTCAAGAAGAAATCAACAAAGAACTTTTAATGTATGGCTCAATCGGAAGAGGTTTCTCACAGAAATCAGACCACTCTACTGAACTTTATAATTCTGTTAGAGATAAGGTATTAAATTTCTTAGGTGCTTCTGCAGATGAATACACTTGTTTCTACACAAATAGCACAACAGATGGTCTTAACAAACTTGCCGATGCAATTATCGAAAGTGAAGACGACATCGTCCTCACAACCCGTATGGAACACCATTCAAACGACCTTTCTTGGCGCGAGCGCTGCAAAGTTATTTACGCAGATATCAATGACGATGGTCGTGTAAGCTACGATGAAATTGAAGAACAGCTTAAGAATAATGATGTTAAATTTGTTTCAATTACTGCAGCATCAAACGTAACTGGATACGTAACAGATGTTCACAAGGTAGCAAAACTCGCTCACCAATACGGAGCAAAAATTATCGTTGATGGTGCTCAGATTGTTGCACACCGTAAGTTTTCAATGACTGGAGACACTCCAGAAGAAAGCATTGATTTCCTTGCATTTTCAGCGCACAAGATGTACTCACCATATGGTGGTGGTGCAGTAGTTGGTCGTACTGAATTGCTCCTAGATAAAATGCCTCATTTCTACGGTGGTGGAGTTGTTACCATGGTAGGTGATGATTGGGTACATTATAAGAGTGCTCCTGAAGCTTATGAAGCTGGTTCACCTAACTATCCAGGTGTTGTAGGAATGGGTAAAGCAATCGATATTCTACAAGAAGTTGGCTTTGATGACATTGAAGCACATGAAAAAGCTCTTAATAAACGCCTTGTCGATGGACTTAAAGAAATGCCAAACGTAATTATCTATGGTGATTCAGAAAACCTCGATGACAGAGTAGGTGTAATTTCCTTCAACTTCAGCGATATTAACTCATATGAGCTTGCAACCGCGTTAAAGGAACTCGGAGCTGTAGCAACAAGACGAGGAGCCTTCTGTGCACATACCTATGTATGGAGACTAATGAATCTTACAGATGAAGAATTACAATCTTTCGAAGGATGTACAGACGCTTATTCAGCAGGAATGATTCGAATCAGCTTTGGTATCTATAACACTGAAGAAGAAGTTGATAAGTTCCTCGAGGTTCTTCCAAAGGCAATGGAAGCAGCAAAGATTTCACAGGTAGATGAAACTAAACACGTGGTAAGATTACCAAATCCAGAATGGTAAAATAATCAAACTTACTAAAGTATACATAAAAACAATAAGAGGGGGCAAATCTTGCCCCCTCTTTTTTAACTAAATTTAAATCCACTTCTACTTCTTATCTTTATCTGTCGAGACTGCTTTAGCTGTCGAAACCGCTTTAGCTTCCGTGACTGTCTTATCTAACTTCATCCTTCCTCTAACAACTCCAATAACCAAAGGAACATAAGTAACTAAAGGAAGAACAAATCCTAAGTATTTATACGTAGTATTTTGAACAAGCATATTGTAGATTCCATGATAGGTAATCGACATCATAAGCAAAGAAAATGTTCCACAATAAAACATCTTTCTCTTCTTCCTAACAAAGCTCATTCCATATCCAACAGCAGCTGTACAAAGACCATGCATCAACGCTGTAGCAAATCCACGACAAAGAGCCCATCCAAATGAAATATAATCAATATTCTGAATAAGAATATATGTATTCTCGAATAACGCAAAACCAATACCCATTGAGAAAGAAATAGTCATAAGCTTTTCACGATTATCAGAGAAAAGAAAAGCATAAACAAGTACTGGAAGTGCCTTAATAATTTCCTCCGTAATAGGAGTAATTGTCGTAGTAACAAAAACAATATCGTCCTTAAAAAAGGTAAGTAACAATCCATTTACTTCAGAAATAAAGAGTGCTGAACTGATTCCAAGCAACATAAAAATTGTAACATTCCTAGAAGAACGGCCAACTAAAGGGATACTAAGCAAAAGCGGCACAAACATACAAATGTACAAGATGTAAATCATTGATACCATTTTCTCACCCCCCTAACAACCATTGGCATAAGTAGTGCTGTAAATACGCCAGTAATAAATGTAGAAACAATCATCACTTTGTTGTTTTCGCGTCCCATAGCAGAACACTCAACTAAAATTGCAATATCATATAACAATGCAACCGCATTGAATGGACGTAAAAACTTAACAATACCAAATTCAACATCTGGAAAAACAATATGTTTCAAATGGAAATAAGATGAAAAAACGATAAAAGCTGTTAAAATTCCACCAAGGATCTTCCACAACTTAGGCTCTCCCGCAGCGATAAATAAAACCAAATAAAGAATAATCGCAACACAAGGAGCAATAATAGAAATAGCACGATATTTCTTAAACTTCTTAGTTCCATCATCAATCAATGAATCGATAGCACCATAGTTTGAAGAAATAAAAAACATAAGGGAACCAACCATTCCAAAAAATCCCAATTGAAATCTCTCAGTAATACTACCACCTGTCAAAAGACGGATTACATTAAACAATCTTCCAAATGCAATACATCCCAAAGCAAGAGTAATCATCTGAGCATATAAGGCCTTTCTAGGATGAAGAAATAAAATCCCTCCCCAAATAAAGCCAATTAATGCACACACTAGCGTAAATATATTAGCAATCAAATATAAGTCCAAACCAACTCTCCTTTCACCAACTCTCCTTAAACTGGTATCTTAAACGTAATCTTCGTTCCGAGTTCAGGCATACTCTCAATAACCATCTCACCCTTACACATAACTCTCAAACGATCGATTGTATTTTGAACACCAACTGAATTCCCCTCTTTTTCAATAATACTTGTATCAAAACCTTCTCCGTTATCAGAAATAATAACTAAATGATAATTATCCTCCATTTTGGTAACAACACGTACCGCACCATTCTCAAGCTGACCATCTTTAACTCCATGATGAACAGCATTTTCCACTATCGTTTGAATAGAAAACGGAGGGACCTCAAAATCCTTGTCCCTTATATCAAAGGTCACACGTAAATTATTACCAAAACGCCTTTTCTGAATAGACATATAATTCTGAACGATATCAAGTTCCTTCTCAACAGAAATACAATCATTCTCCGTCATAAGATCAGTTGTACCCCTTAAAAACTTAGAAAACTCATTTACCGCCTCAACAGCTTCATCTGGATTCTTCTTGCAAAGATATCTAATCAAAGAAAGAGAATTAAAAATAAAATGTGGATGCATCTGTTGATTAATCAGCCTAAGCCTCGCCTCATTAACCACCTTCTCCTTATTAACAAGGTAATGTGCATAGTAGACCTCGTACGATATAAAAAGAATAATTGTCGACAGAACAGCTCCTACCTTAGAAAACGAAGTATTAGGTAAGAATATACCAATAATCAATCCAATAATTGGTAAAACCAAACAAGAAACAAAAGCAAGCTTCTCAGCTGTCAACATATACTTTAAATAAACAATTGCCACACATAATGTCATAATAAGACCTACAATAACAATTGCCGATGGTATTAACGAAAAGTATTTAAACTTTTCAACCGTTCTATCCTCATGAATTTTAAACATAAAAGGATGAAAATCATTTATACCTAATAAAGCCACTCCCAACAAAAAGATGACCCATTCTACTCTACTCCAATATATTCTAAATCCACCAGTTCTCACGTAAATAACATGAGAGACATATTCTGCCACTAACGGCATTAGCAAAAATCCAAAGAATATAGATCCTACATACGTCACGTAAAATACAGTATAACCGTTTTCTAACCCTTGGTTTCGAGATAGCCACGCTATACAATCACAAAGCATCAAAGACGATGAACAAATCATAACAAAAACAAGCTTTTTAGAGCCCACAACGTCAAACTGTCTCGTCAAAATCACAATAATTGTAGCGATAATACTAAAAGCCGCTCCCCACAACTCTACCGAAACCAGGATGTACTGTAGCACAGACATGACAACACCTCCTGTTCTTCTACATAAAAATAAATTTTATAGTATTTTTAGTAAAAAATCAAGAGGTGTTACTCTACTACACTTTAATATTGAGTTTTCTATTCAACAATCCACATTTCGCCGCTCTCTACTTTTGGACTAACATATCCTCCTGTGATCTCTGCAGAAGGTTTTACAGAGCCATCATAACGCTGAACAAACATTGTAACTTTATTATTTACAGTATAACCTTTTTCATCACGAATAACCGCACCATCATTCAAATCAGCAGGAGTATCACTATTTGAATATAAAACATACTCCCATTTATCCTCACATAAACTAAGATCAGATAAACTTCCTTCTGATGCGTTATCTTCAGCATCAACAGAAGCAGATGTCATTGAATCTGCTGTAGCATTTTGGAGATATGGAACTCTATCGTAGTCTGTGAAACAAATACGTGTGATTGGAGCAGAAAATACATCCTGAGGCGAAGAAGCACGAATCTTTCTTATATTATCAGCAACCTTACTATTGTACTTATTAGTCATCCACGGAGTACAATAATACATATAAATCTTTGCACCTCTCGTTCCACTATTCAAATCTACAGCAACGCTTTGACCATTTTCATTTTCTCTGCATACAGGAGTATAGTACAAATGATTCTTTTCCGAAATAATTCCCTCCGGGTGAAACTCTTCGTCAACTGTACATACAATATCATAAATAGCATCAGAAAACTGACTATCACGTTCTTCCTTTTTGGCTTCCTCTGTTCTCGCCTTTTTAATTGCATCTGTATCAATTGTATATCCTCGATATCCCATATATACATATTTTACATTCTTTGCATTTTTGTTATTTTTTGTTTTGTCATTTAAGTCCATCTCAACAAAATCAGCACATTCCTGTTCAAGCAATTGAGCAAGAGCTTCCTCCCTTGTGTTTCCTTCTCCTAAATACAACTTATTAAAAACTCTATTCTTGCTTTTCTCATACATAGCATGAATAAAACAAGGAAGTTGTGAATTGCCATATAATTTAGCTTTTTTAGTTTCTCCTGTAGCTGAATCAACTACATCCTCACTATTAGCACATATTGCCGTAGAAATTCCTGATGTAAAGATATTCCCATCTACAAAAACATCTGTTATCGGCTGTCCAGGAGATGCTCCAGTGCTGTATGTATAGTAAAGGAAATATTTTTCTTCCCTATAACTCTTAAAAGTAATATCTCCATATTTTTTCGTATCGTCTTTACCGGTTTTTTGAATCTGGATTCTAATCGGCGTTGAAACACTGGCACAATAGTAATCAACATCCTGTATCTTAATATGCTCAGGCACAACCTT
>JAILNN010000089.1 GCA_024691565.1 Lachnospiraceae bacterium
GGAGGAGCTTTCAAGTGCAGCGAATGAAATTCGTGAGCATTTTACAGGAAATAAATTTGAGCTTTGTAGCATTATAAGCGGTAAAGGTGGGGCGTGTCCTGAGGATTGCAAGTTTTGTTCGCAGGGGACATGTAACAAGAATAAGGAAAATGTTAAGGTGTTTCCTTTGAGAAAGACTGAAGAAATTTTAGAGGATGCAAGGAGACATGGAGAACTTGGAATCCCTAGGTACTGCATTGTTTCGAGTGGTAAGGCTCTTTCTGAAAAAGAAGTGGATTCTGCATGTGAAACAATTAAGAGAATTAAGGCAGAAGTTGATGTTCATCTTTGTACTTCTTTTGGACTTCTTTCTGAGGAACAATTTAAGAAGCTTAAGGATGCTGGAGTTGAGAGAATTCATAATAATTTGGAAACTTCAGAGAGATATTTTAAGGAAGTTTGTACGACTCATACATATGAGCAGAAGAAGGAGACAATTGCTAGAGCGAAGAAGGCTGGCCTTGAAATTTGTTGTGGTGGAATTATTGGAATTGGCGAAAGTTTTGAAGACAGAATTGATATGGCGCTTGCTATTAGTGAACTCGATGTCCAGAGTGTGCCTATCAATATTTTGAATCCTGTTAAGGGAACTCCGATGGAGAATATGCCGGTCCTTTCTGAAGAAGAAGTTAGAAGAACTATTGCAATTTACCGATTTGCGTTGCCTAAGAAATTCATTAGACTTGCGGCTGGTAGAGATTACTTGCCAGACAAGGGAAAGAAGATTTTTCAGTCTGGTTGCAATGCTACGATAACTGGCGAGATGCTTACAGTAGGGGGCGTGAACTACAAGAGTGATTTTAGAATGTTGCAAGAAATTGGAGCTGTGTGTGAGTAGTGGATTTGGTGCGAGTTAAGTTTTCCTATAATCTTGCCAGCCTTCGTTTATAAGGTTGTTAAGAGTTTGATTTGTATAATCTGAGGATTGCTCCTTTTTTATTAAATGAATTTGTTAGTTATCTTTTTTTATAATCTAGAGCTTCTTCTACGATGTCCATTATTTCAAAGCTAAAGTCTCTTTTTGAAACTCCCATGGATTTGAGCATTTCTTTATTCTTCTTTAGAGATTTCCATAGTAGCTTTTGTTCGTTAGGATCAAGGAGTATTCCATATAGGAAATTTGCTAAGGTTATTATTAGTACTTTGTTTTCCTTGCATATGCTATCTTCAGCATCTTTACGTGGCCAAGCTAAATATTTATTAAAGTCCTCTTCTGTATATTTAGGCTGTAGACCAAGGATTGGATTAACTAATAGCTGAGTTGATGATAACATAAGATTAACATATGCGCCAAGTAAATATTGTTGTTTTTCTGTCATCTTCTTATAATCAATTCCGAATGTCAGCATTTCTTTAAAACCTTCGTTTAACATTTTGGTTTCATTAATAATTCTTTTTATTCTTTCGTTTAATTCCACTATGGCTAGTTGATATGATTTTTCATCTCTTTCGCATATAGATATAAATATATCTTCTAGAATAGCCTGATCTTTTTTGCTTTTAAAGAATAATATACCGCTTGTTAGGATGGAAACTCCCGCAATGGCCCAACCTATAGGGCCTGCTAAGGATAATAAGGCTTGACCTGCAACCATTCCTCCACCGCCAGCAGTAAGTGCTCCGCCTCCGAGCCAAGCTAGTGCGGCATTAGTAGCTGCGGCTCCACTCAATGTTGAAATTGCTGTTCCTGTACTTGCTACTCCAAAGGTGGTTGCCACACCCATGGCTACACTTGGTCCCATGGCAACCACTGCAACACCTACTCCAGCGCCAGCTGCTCCAGCACCAGCATTTTTTGCAGCAGCCTTTTTATAATCTTCTTCAATTTTATCTACCTGTTTTTTCCATTCTAAGCGTACTTTTTTTAATTTCTCATATTTCAATTTATCTTCGCTAGGTATGTTTCGAATTGTATCAAAAAGCTCTTGAATTTTAGTTAGAGAAACATATAAATCATAGGTTTCTTTTCCTAATTCATCTATTTTTTTATTTGTTTCATCAATTGTTTTTTGTACTCTTTCTTGTGCGAGTTCAAGTTCACTTTTCTTCTTAGACATTATCAGTTACCTCCATATAAAAATATTGTCATTTATATACAAATGTACTCAAATATGTTTATACTACATTATCTAACCAATATATTTTTGAATACTTCCAAAGAACATTACAACTATTTGCTGAAACCTTTTTATAATCTTTTCCATCAATAGTTCTAAAACTTAATTGCTTGGTTTTAGGATATATAGCAGTTACATACCCTTTATCTTGTTTACCTGTCCTCGTTCTATACCTGACCAAATCTCTATGCTTGATACCGAGTACATTGTCTGCTTTAGCTTTGCTCTGTCTACGCATTGGTTTAATAGTCCACTCTTTAATATCTGTAATATTTGGCTTTAAGTCTGTAATACAGATAGCATCATTTGAATGAGATTTTTCTATATTCCAATCAATACGCTTATTAGCAGTATCGCCACCGTTTGTAAGATATAAAATACCAAGCTCTGATAATTGACCTCTTAACCACTTTTTGCCTATCATTACATGGCTTGCATAGTTAAGACTCTTATTATTAGTTGTACCAAGCATATTGAAATAATGTTGCATATACTGTTCTTCTTTACCTTCTGTTTTTTGATGACAGTTACTACAAAGTGTAATGAGGTTATCAAGCGTAGTAGAACCATTTAATCTACGAGGTTTGATATGATGTACCTCCAATACAGTATTTGATTTGCCACATTCTTTACACTTACAACCGTCTCTTAAAATAACCGCCTTACGGATGTTCTCATCTAAACGGTTTGATTTTTGATACTGCCAATTATATGGTCTATAACCATCTGTTAATGCTCGTATATCAATAGCAACATCTTCAAGCCAATAACTTGTAATATTAATCCACTTATTTAAACGATGTATTACTCGTATAGTCGCTTGTCGTTTCTGCAATATACTTGGTGCTATACGACCATTTCTTTTAGATGCTTTACGGTTATTAAACCTTTGCTTACGGTATCTTTTATGGTATCTATGATACCTACGATAACCCCTGCGAACTTCCATAAGATGCTTTACATCGTTACGCTGTTCTATTGTTCCCTTAAAAAGCACTTTGTTTTTAGTTTGACACTTCTGTACTATGGCAATACCTGTATGTAATCCCCCATCGTCAAGTCCGAGGCGAATTTCATCTTTACAAATTTCCTCTGTTGGTATTACTTGCTTTAGCTGGATTGTCATAGGATATTTTGATACAAGAGAGGCTTTCCTTTTTCGTATCATATACCACGCCTTTACTTCTTTTGTTGGCGACAATGGTTTTCCATCAGCATCCAACACAAAACTGTAATCTGTCATTTCTGACTACCTACCTTTCGGTGAATTTTCCTTCGTGCCAATGACGGAAAGAAGGTCTTGTGTTTCCCTGTTATCAATGCAGGACATTAGCATTGTTTCTTGGTTGGCACTCACAGAGCAATGGACTGAAGGTACATCCATAGGTGTGTCTTTACCTTATCTTTCTATCGTAGTTCATCGTGCAGAGAAGTTTTCACTATCAGCACTCACTTAGGCTCGAAACCTACTGTTAAGTCCACACTCAAAAAGCTTAATTGTGCCCACTTTTGAGTATGTTTGACTACATATTTCTATGTTTTTGGTAACTTAACAGTTAGTCCAAAATAGTTATCAATATCTTTCTTGGTTTTCAGTATTTTATCTTCTGGGACTTTACGTTTAGTTGCCAATGTGATGGTTTTCTCAAACCCTATTTTATACATATTGCTTGATTTAAAATCATCTACAAAGTTGAGGAGCATCTTATCATCATACATAACTGCTAATTGATTTAGTCCATCTATATAAAATTCAACTATTTGTTTTTTCCTTTCTAAGGAATGAACGTCTGCTTCGATGTGGCGTTTTTCAAATCCACGAGTTGCCTCTCCATAAAGGGAAATAGCAAATCTTCCTAAACCTGGAAGATTTAGTCTTAATACAAATTCAACTACATTAAAGGTGCCTGCGCCTTTTACAAAACCTCTGATTACGGCGTCGCCAGCATCAACCATACAAAAAGTACCATGAGCAACAGTTAGCATTCTTTTTACAGTTGCATTTGAGAATGGTTCTACGTTTCTCCAAAGTTCCTTAAATGAGCGGTTTTCAGGCGCTGTGTTCGCAAAATATTTAAACATACGTCTTATTGCATATATGGATCTCACAAGCATTTCGTTGATAAATACAGGAATGAGTTGGGCGGTTTGAAATCTCATATCATAACCTTGTGAAAAGATTTTTAAAGCCAATTCATTAAAATATTTATCAAACTCATTAACGGGTATATTGAATGTCCTTTTTATAGCGATGATATCATTGGTCCATGTCCATAAAGGGGAAGGTAATCCCATTCCTCTGCTTTGAGCATTAGATGAACCTGACATATCTGAAACCAGGTGTCCTAACCAATTTAGAAAACCGCAGAATAATTTGCTTGGTATATTATTTCCGCGCAGTTCAAATCTATTATCTGCTTGCTGAAGTGTTATTAATTCTCCTTGTGTTACAAAAGAAGAAGTGTTGGTGAACTGATTTAAGATTGAGAAAAATAAACCTAGTAAGGATGGATTATGAGCCAATGATTTAAAGTGATGGTTTTTAGGAGTTAGTTCAAAAATTTCCCTTCCAGTTTCACCTAAACCTGTTTGGTCATAAGGTATGCGGAACCTCTTTTCTAGAAAATGAATTGCTGAGGATACATTTCCGTTATCTTTCCATCCGCAAAATTTTGCGAAGTCTTTTGTACGTTCTTTAAACCATTTATCAGTAATGTTTCCTAGTGGAGATTGGTTTGGTTTGCCTACTAAAAAGACATCTATTATTCCACAAAGCGCTCCGCTAGAAGCTGCGAGAGCATAGTCGAGTTTATCGCATTCTGGAGTTAGCTTTTTTAGGGAATCTAGTTTTTCTGTTATTTTATCGTTGATAGTTTGTAGTTCCATATTTGCATTATCTAATGCAGTTTCAATATTAGAATTGAAATCAAAACCGTTTTTATCAACGCTTAATTCGTAAATTACAGAACAGTTTTTATTCAAGATTTTTTAATCTCCTTTGTTATGTATTATGTGCCGGTTTAAATTTCTATTATTATACCATAGGGTAGATATGGGGTGTCAAGGTGGATTTGAAGATGCATAAATTAAAAATTACTTTACTTCTTAAGAACTTCCTAATATCATTTATGGTATAAAGATAATGAAAAATAAACATTACTTTTAAGATGGTTGGATATTGTGATTAAAATTTAAGGGATTCGAGAGGGAGATTTGTATGATTTTGAATTTTGATAGATTTGGAAAATTTAAGGCTTTGTTTTTTGGGGTGCTTGCGATTGTTGGCGTGAGCGCTTTTTCAGGTTCTTCGATTATCGCGGATGCATGTACTTTGATGTATGCTGGGGAGAATCGAACAGAGGACGGAAATGTGATTTTTGGGCGTTCGGAGGATTCTAGTGTTTCGTTTCCAAAGACTTTTGAAAAGGTTCAGAGTGCGGTCCATAAAGAGGGGGAGAAGT
>JAILNN010000095.1 GCA_024691565.1 Lachnospiraceae bacterium
TGACAAACTATACTCAGTCGGGGTACAAGCTCCGACTGAGTTAAACGCTCCGCGAGGATGCGCACGGATTCGGACAGGAATTTGTCTGCTGAAGCAGACCCGAATCCGGCGCGCAAGACTCGCGAGCGAGTCTTGACATTATGAAAAATGAAGAAGAAAAATCTATTTTATTAAGGAGGATGCTATGGGAAAGCAAGATCAGCTTACGGAAGATGAAATTATGAAGTTAGATAGCTTTAATGATACTGTTGAAAGTTATGATGACACACAGACGGTGGTTTCACTCTTTATGAAGGCGGTTAAGGATTATCCAAGAAATACTGCTGTGGTTTTTAAGGAGAATGCCTATACCTATGCTGAACTTAATCGTAGGAGTGATGCAATTACAGCTTACTGTCTTGAAAAAGGACTTGGAAGGGGCGATGTAGTTTCAATTTTGATTCCACGTGGAGAATATGAAGCTATTGCATCTCTGGGTGTTTTGAAGGCGGGATGCGCATATCAGCCACTTGACGATTCATATCCTGAGGAAAGACTTAACTTTATGGTTAATGATGCAGGTGCTAAGCTTTTAATTACGACTGAGGAGCTTTCAGGATGTATCACTGATTTTCAGGGTGACAGACTCATGCTTTCAGAAATAAAGGTTGTTGATAAAGCTCTTGAATTACCAGAGGTTAAACCTGAGGATTTATTTATTTTGCTTTATACATCTGGAAGTACGGGTGTTCCAAAGGGAGTTCGCCTGACTCATGGAAATCTTGTTTGTTTTGCGGATTGGTATCATAAGTATTATGGTCTTACAGAAGATGACTGTGTTGGTCAGTATGCGAGTTACGGATTTGATGCATGTATGATGGATATGTATCCTGCACTTACAAGGGGTGCGACACTTTGTATTATTCCTGAGGAAATTCGTCTAAACTTGAATGAGTTAAATTCATATATGGAGAAGAATCATATTACTCATCAATTTATGACTACACAGGTTGGTCGTCAGTATGCAATGGAGGCTTCAGAGCCATATTTAAGACATTTATCTGTTGGTGGAGAAAAGCTTGCTACAGTTACACCTCCTACAGATTTTAAATTACATAATGTATATGGTCCTACAGAGTGTACGATTCTTACAACTGTTTATCAGGTTACTGAAAGGGAAGAAAATATCCCAATCGGTAAGCCTCTTGATAATGTTAAGCTCTATGTTGTTGATAATGAGGGGAATAGACTTCCTTGTGGGGAAACAGGAGAGCTTTGGATTGCTGGACCTCATGTAGCAGATGGTTATTTAAATCGTCCTGAAAAGACTGCTGAGGTTTTTATTGATAATCCATTTGATGATGATCCAAAATATAAGAATGTATATCGTTCAGGTGATTTAGTTTATTACAAGGAAGATGGAACAATTATTTTTGCAGGACGTGCTGATGGACAGGTTAAGATTAGAGGTTTTAGAATTGAGCTTAGTGAAGTAGAAGCAGTTGTTCGTGAGTTTGATGGTGTTAAGGATGCAACTGTTGTTGCCTTTGATAGTCCATCAGGTGGAAAATATATTGTAGCTTATGTTGTTGGTGATGAGGAAATTGATGTTGAGGCTTTAAATAGCTTTATTGCAGAGAGAAAGCCTCCATATATGGTTCCTGCTTCAACAATGCAGTTGGATAAGATTCCTTTGACTCAGAATCATAAGGTTGATAAGAGGTCTCTTCCTGTTCCTGAAGTTAAGACTTTTGATGATGAAGATGATGGAAGAGGAAGGACAGAATGCGAAGAAAAGCTTCTTCCAATGGCGTCAAAAGCCCTTGGTTTTGATTTTAATTCAGTTTCTGTAGATTTGGTTTCTGCAGGACTTACAAGTATTTCTGCAATTTCTTTTGTAACTAATATTGAAAATGAATTTGGTGTAGCCCTTTCAGTTAAAGAGTTATTAAGGGGATGCACAATTCTAGATATAGAAAATATGATTTTTAAGGAGCTTATTAATAAGAGTTCTGTTAAGGCTACAGAAGAGGAGAAAAAAGAACTTAAGAATAGATATCCACTTACACAGACTCAGTTTGGTATTTATTCTGAGTGTATGCTTAATCCTGATTCGACTATGTATAATATTCCGTATTCATATAGGATGGATAAGGAAATCGAGGTTAGTAAGCTTGTTTCGGCTGTTTCTAAGGTAATTGATGCACATGGAGCAATTAAGTGTACGATTTCTGCGGCTGACGATGGTGAGGTTTATCTCTTCCCACATCCTGATAGAAAGCCTGAGATTAAGGTGAAAAAAGGCGGTGAAGTTGATGCTCTTGCTTACTGGGATGACTTTATTAGACCATTTGATATGGCAAATGGACCTCTTTACAGAGTTTGCGTTTTTGAGACTGAAAGAAGTATTTATTTATATATTGATTTCCATCATATTATGTTTGATGGAAGCTCCCTTAATATCTTTATGAGCGATTTGGATAAGGCTCTTAAGGGTGAGGAAATTGAGGCTGAGAAATATACAATTTTTGATGTTTCTGAGGCTGAACAAAAGACTATTAAGGACGGTGGAGAGAAGAGAGCTAAGGATTATTATGATGGTCTTATGCGTGGCTCTAATGGATGTACTGTTCCTGATGGTGATAGAGACATTAAGGTTGAAATTTGTGGTGAGGCCAATTACCTATGTGAGGGACTTTCTAGCGAAGAGGTCAAGAAGTTCTGCGAAGAAATTGGCGTTACAGAAAATGCCTTCTTCCTTTCTGCAATGGGATTTGTTCTTCAGAGATATACTGCTGCAGAGGATGTGAGCTTTACAACAATTTACAATGGAAGATCTGACCTTAAGACAGAAGGACTATTTGGTATGCTTGTTAAGACGCTTCCTGTTCGTTGTTTCCCAGAGGATGAGAAACTTACTGTTGACTATGTTAAAGAAACTGCTCGTCAAATCCTCTCTAATATGGCTAATGATATCTATTCATTTGCAAAGATTAGCCGTTCTTCTGGACTTCGTTCAGACTTTATGATGGTTTATCAGGGAGATTTGTTTGCCTGGGATAGTCTTGGTGGACATAAGATAGAAACAAAGGTTGGTGCCTCAAATATGGCTATGTCTGATGTTTCTATGGATGTTATTAAGGAAGATGGAAAGTATAGACTTTGCACACAGTATCGCGCAAATAAATATAGTGAGGATTATATTCTTAAACTTAGTGATTCTCTAGCGACTGCAGCTAAGAGTTTACTTAAGTCTAGTAAACTAAAGGATGTTATTATTTGCTCTGAAAAGGAAGCCGCCGTTATAGATAGTTTTAATAATACTGATTATACAGTTGAATTGATGGCAGAGCACAAGTTATTTGAGAATTGGGTTGAGAAGATACCGGAGACTCTTGCTTACATTGGAGCTGGAGAAAGAATTAGCTATAGCGAGATGAATAGAAGGGCTAATTGTATTGCTAATGCTCTTATTGATAGGGGAATTGAAAAGGAATCAATTGTTGGACTTGTTTTACCAAGGACTGCAGCAGTTCCTGTTAGTGAATATGGTGTGTGGAAGGCGGGAGGCGCCTTTTTACCAATGGTTCCTGAGTATCCTGATGATAGAATTGAGTATTGCTTAGAGGATGCGAACAGCCGTTTTTGTATTACTACGGAGGCAGTTAAAAAGGAGAGGGCTGAGCTTTTCTCTCCGGATAAGCCATATGTAACACTTACTGTGGAAGAGCTTTTAGAGAGCGGTAAGGAAGATAATCCAAATATAGATGTTGATCCTGAACAGCTTGCATATTGTATTTATACATCTGGTTCAACTGGAAAACCTAAGGGTGTTATGATTGAACATAGAAATCTATGCAACTTTGTTAATGCAAATGAGAAAAACATGGAAACCTATGAATTTGTGAAGGGCGGAAGTGTTGCACTTGCCTTAGCTTCGATTTCATTTGATGTTTCAATGATGGAGATGCATATTTCTTTTGCAAATGGTATGACCGTTGTTATGGCTGAAGAGGATGATATTCATGATCCGCTTGCCCTTGCAAGGCTTATTAAGGCTGAAAATGTTCAAGTTATTTGTGCTACACCTTCATTCCTTACAAATATTATTGAATTACCGGAAGTTAGGGATGCTCTTAAATCTGTTAAGATGTATGATCTTGGAGCGGAAGCCTTTCCTGGTGCGCTTTATGGTAAGATTAGGGAGGTAAGTTCTGAGGCTTCAATTGTTAATGGATATGGACCTACTGAAACTACAATTAGTTGTATAGCTAAAAAGCTTACTAGTGGTGAAAATATTACAATCGGAAGCCCTGCATCTAACGTTAAAGCCTATGTTATGGATAGTGCGAGACATCTTTTACCAATGTATGCTAATGGAGAACTTGTTATTGTTGGTAAGGGAGTAGGTAGAGGATATGTTAACCTACCTGAGAAGACTAAGGATGTTTTCTTTGAATATAATGGTGAGAGAGCATATAGAAGTGGCGATTTGGTTAGATATAATGCTGATGGAGAGATTGAGTTCTTTGGAAGATTAGATAACCAGGTTAAGCTTCGTGGTCTTAGAGTTGAGTTAGATGAAATTGAGAATGTTATTAATTCATATTCTGGCGTTAAGATGAGTAAGGTCGTTGTTAGGAATAATGGTAAGGAAGATTATCTTGCTGGATTCTTTACAGCTGAAACTGAGGTTTCTCTTGAGGATTTGACTTCTTATCTTAAATCTAAGCTTACTTACTATATGGTTCCTTCTGTGCTTAGACAGCTTGCAGAAATGCCACTGACAGTTAATGGTAAGATTGATAAGAATCAGCTTCCTGATATTGAATATACTGGTGAAGATAGACCTTATGTTGAACCTGTTACTGAGCTTGAAAAAGAGCTTTGTGAAGCATATCAGCAGATTTTAAGTGTTGATAGAGTAGGAGCAACAGATAGCTTTTTTGAAATCGGTGGAACATCTCTTAGTGCAACGAGAGTTGTTATGTTTGCGATGACAAAGGGATATGAAATTGTTTATAAGGATGTATTTACATATCCAAGTCCTCGTGAATTAGCTGCATTTATTACTGGAGAGGTAGTTGAAAATACTTCTGATGATAGTGCTGCTAATCGTAGTGCATCTGACTATGACTATGGAAAGATTGAAAGTAAACTTAAGATAAATAGCATGTCAAATATTGAGAATGTTACTCGTCGTCCTTTGGGTAATATTATTCTAACTGGAGCAACTGGTTTCCTTGGAAGTCATATTTTGCATGAATTCCTTGAAAACTATGATGGTAAGGTGTGGTGCCTAATTCGTAAGGGTGGATATGATTCCTGTGATATGAGACTAATCACAATTCTTCGTTATTACTTTGAAAAGGGTTATGAAGATTTGTTTGGTACCAGAATATTCTGTGTTGAGGCTGATATTACAGATACAAATTCACTTGAACAGTTAGATTCTATTGATGCTGATACAATTATTAACTGTGCTGCCTGTGTTAAGCATTTTGTTCAGGATGATACCTTGGATAGAATTAATGTTGGTGGTGTTAAGAACTTGATTGAGGTTTGTTTAAGAAGTGGAAAGAGAATAATTCAGATTTCTACGACTTCAATTGCTGAGAATGGTTCGAAGGAACTCTCTGGAGCGGTTCTTCATGAGAATGAGCTCTATATTGGTCAGGATATGGGTAATGACTATGTTAGAACAAAGTTCCTTGCAGAGAGAGCTGTGCTTGAAAGTCGCGCTACTAAGGGGTTAGACGGAGTTGTTATTAGAGTTGGCAACCTTATGAGTAGAGCTTCTGACGGTGAGTTCCAGATTAACTTTGTAACTAATGGTTACATGCGTTCTCTTAAGGCATATAGAAAATTAAAGATGTTCCCGGCATCGGCACTCGATGAACCACAGGAATTTTCTCCAATTGATTCGACTGCAGCAGCGATATTAAAGCTTGCTGAGGATGGTAGTGAGGCCTGTGTTTATCATGCATATAATAATCATTTGATTTCTATGGCTGATGTTATTCATGCTATGAGAGATTACGGTTTTGAAATTGAGGTTGTTCCTGATGAAACCTTTGCAAATGCTGTTTCACGTGCGGCTAAAGATCCTGAAATGAGTGATATTGTGCTTGGTATTGTGGCATATAATAGTAATGATGAGGGTGCTACGGCATATATTGGTCAGGATAATCGTTTTACAACGAATGTGCTTTATCGTTTGAATTGGAAGTGGCCGATTACAGATGATGATTACTTGCTAGATTCAATTCGTGCCCTTGATACTTTGGATTTTTTTGAGGAGTAATTTATTATGCTTAAACGTAATGAAAAACTAATAAAATCTAAGCTTTGGCAATATTTGATTCCGTCGATTATGACTAATATGGCTTTGCAGATTGGTAATGTTGTGGATACTATCCTGGTTGGTAATATTCTTGGTGCAAAGGCCATGTCAGCAGTGCAAATTGGTGGCACAATAATGCTACTTATTCAGATTCCAGGTTATATGCTTGGAATTGGCGGTAGTATTATGGCTGGAAATCGACTGGGTAAGAGAGATGTTAAGGGTGCTAGTAATGTGTTTTCAGCATCCCTTCTTACATCACTTATTGCTGGTATTATTTTGATGGCATTAGCTTTCTTTTCGGCGCCGATTTCAGCGTTTTTAACAGGCGGACAGGGGGCACTTACAAAGGATGTTACAGATGTTGTTCGTGTTTCTTTTTTAGGAACGCCGATTTTAAGTGCCGGTTTAGTTATGATTAACTTTATGGCGGTTGATAATAACCCGTCACTTTCGACAGTATATGTTGTGACGTCTAATGTATTAAACTTACTTGCGGATTATTTCTTACTTAAATATACAAAGATTGGTCCAGCAGGTTCTTCACTTTCTACCTTCATTGGTTACGGCGTTGCCCTGATTGTGGTAATTCTTTATGTACGTTCTTCTAAGAGGATGCTTTCACTTAGGATTAGTTTTGAAGGTCTTAAGGATGCCTTTATTACAGGTGTTCCGGCCATGCTTTCAATTGTTTGTGAGATGATTAGAAATTCTGTAATGAATATTATGATTCTTAGACTTATTGGAGATGATGCAGTTGCAATTTACACAATTTGCTTGAATCTCGTTATGGTTTGTGAACTCTTCCTGGGTGGAATTATTGAAGCCATGAATATGATTGGTGGGGTGGTATATGGAGAAAAAGATTACTTTGGACTTAGAAGTTTATCTAAGTATATTTTGAGGTATAGCTATACTGTTTTATTTGTTCTTACAATCATTTTAGTAGCATTTACAAGACAGTCAGCGGCAATGTTTGGAGTTACTGATGCTTCGCTTTTAGATGCGTCAGTTCCTGCGCTTAGGTTATTCTTAATTGCTCTTCCAGGCTATGTATTTAACCGCTTCTTTATTGCATATTATCAGACAACAGAGAAGACTGTTTACTCTAATTTGATTACTATTTTACAATTCTGTGGAGTACTCCTTCCTGCGGTTTTTGCCTTTGTAAAAATTGCCATTGCTTTAGGATTAAATACCTTAAATGCGGCAATGCTTGGTATGGCAGCTGGAGAGGTCTTTACTGCAATAATTATGGTTATTGTGGTTAATATAACGAATAAGCGTGCAGGTCTCCTTTGTATTCCTAAGGATGTTAATGAGGATGTTTTAGATATGTCTGTTTCGCCAGATGCTAAAGAAGCTAGTAGAGTTCCAAGGGAAATCATCGCATTTTGTAAGGATAAGATTGATTCTACACCAGCTACTCAGATTGCGATTGCAGCAGAAGAGATGGCTGTGAATGCTATTACCTATGGTGGAAATAGCCTATCTAGTATTGATGTAATGCTTTGTATTACAGATGATTCAGTGCTTCTCAGACTTCGTGATAACGGAATTCCATTTGACCCTACAAACTATGAATATGATGATAAGAACTATGAATATAGTGGTATTGAGCTGGTTAGAAGGATTACAAATAGGATTACCTATCTTAGAACCTTGGATTTTAATAATACGACCTTGGAGATAGATAGAGAAAACCTAAAGGCAGAAGCACAAGCATAAGTTGATTTATAATTATATATAATCTTGATTTTTAGATTTGACAAAATAATCGCTCATTGATATAATCGTGGGCGATTATTTTTGTGAGAGTTATAGCATTTTTTAGATTTAGTTTTTCAGATTTAAATCAATCTAGATGCTTTGAGATATGAATTTATGTAAGGAGGGAGTAGTAATGAGCAACTCTAAAAGTTCTAAATTTAAGTTAGCTATTGCTAGCATCATGAGTATAGCGATACTCGCCTTTGTACTATTCTCTGCCTTTTTTATTGCTGAAGAGATTCACCATGATTGTTGTGGTGAGGATTGTCCAATTTGTGCATGTCTCGAACAATGTGAAAATACTCTTACTCAAATTTGCGATGGTTTAGTCGCTCAATTTGCTGTTATTATACCAGTAGTTTCTTTATTATTGGCAATTATTATTCTGGATTGTCAAAATTCTTCTGAGACTCTCGTCTCAAAAAAAGTCCGATTAGACGATTGATTTATCCTCCACCAAGGGTGAAGTATGCCTATTTTTAAGCTTTTATGAGTTAAAATATTTCACTTATAATTTAGGAAAGAAAATTTGAATAGTTTACAATTTAATATGTGAATTAACATTTTGGAGGATTATTATGAAAAAGTATATACCGTTTTTTGTTGCCACTGCCATGATGGTAGGTGGTCTTTCAGCGTGCAGTTCTAATGTAAAAACAAGTGATTCAAGTAACTCATCTGATTCAGGAAGTAAATCTGATAAGATTCAGATTGTTACAACAATATTCCCTGAGTATGACTGGGTTATGAATGTTCTAGGTGATAAGAAGGATAATGCTGATGTTACAATGCTTCTTGATAATGGAGTTGATCTTCACAGTTACCAGCCAACAGCTGATGATATTTTAAAAATTTCAACCTGTGACCTTTTTGTTTATGTTGGTGGTGAGTCTGATGAATGGGTTGAAGATGCATTAGCAGAGGCTACTAACAAAGATATGGTAGTTGTCAATTTGATGGATGTCATTGGAGAGGCTGCCAAGGAAGAAGAGATGGTTGAAGGAATGCAGGAATCAGAGCATCATCACGACCATGAAGATGGTGAAGAGCATGAACACGAGGACGCTGAGGAGCATGAACATGAGGATGCAGAAGATCACGACCATGAGGATGGTGAAGAACATGAGGACGCTGAGGAGCATGAACATGAGCACGAGCATGAAGAGGGTGAAGTTGAGTATGATGAGCATGTTTGGCTTTCTCTCCGCAGTGCAGCTACTTTAGTAGATAGCATTTCAGAGGCCCTTCAGAAGGTTGATGCAGATAATGCTGATACATATAAGAGTAATGCTGAAAGTTATATTTCTGAATTAAATAGCCTTGATGAGGAATATGAGACAGCTGTTTCTGAGGGTGATAAGGATACAATTCTTTTTGGAGACAGATTCCCATTCCGTTATTTAGTTGATGATTATGATTTAAATTACTATGCTGCATTTGTTGGTTGTTCAGCTGAAACTGAAGCTAGTTTTGAGACAATTACCTTCCTTTCTGAGAAGGTTGATGAGCTTGGTCTTAAGGCTGTTTTAACTATTGAGAGCAGTGATAAAAAGATTGCTGAGACCATTGTTGAAAATACAGAGTCTAAGGATCAACAGATTCTTACAATGGATTCTATGCAGTCAACAACATCTAAGGATGTTGAAGATGGAACAAGTTATTTATCGATTATGAAGGATAATTTAGACGTCCTTAAAGAAGCGCTTAAATAAATATGCGTATAAAAGTGGGGGTTTTTCATATTGGAATTCAGAAAGGGAAAATAGATGAAAAAGTTTTACAGTCTTTGCTTAAGTCTTTTAATTGCATTCTTGATAGTGGGATGCAGTGATGGTGAAAAAAGTGCAGTTAGAAAAAATGAAAATTCAAATAGTGTCCAGAATGCATTAGATGCTGGTGTAGCAGAGGCTGATGGGGAAGGGGATGTGCCGGAAAATGCGCAATCTTCATCTGAAAGTGATTCTAGCGTGGGAGGGAATAGCTCAGAGGATGAGGGTGCGCAAGATGCTCCGGTTGATGGTGATAAACTTCAAGGTGAAGATACTAATAGGCCAACACCTTCTGTTGATTCATCTGAGGAAAATCAGGATGGGGAGGATAGTGAAAGTAAGAAGGTAGACATTAATCTAACGAAACTTTCTAGCAATATGGTTTATTCTGAAGTGTTTTCAATGATGAGTAGTCCTGAAAAATTTGTTGGTAAGATTGTTAAAATGAGAGGAACATATACAAGTATTTATAATCAGGAAGAAGACGTGCGATATCATGCATGTATAGTTAAAGATGCGATGGAGTGCTGTTCTGAAGGAATTGAGTTTAATTTGACGGATGATTATAATTATCCAGATGATTATCCTATTGAGGGTGATGAAATAACCGTTTTAGGTGAGTTTACTACATATGACCAAGATGGTCTTACTTATGCAACGCTAAAAAATGCCAGGTTAATTAAATGATTGATAAAAAAACGCGTATAAATCGTGTTTTTTGATTATAAATATAAATTTTTTCTTGAATGTAAGAAATAATTGTTATATTATTATTGTATCACTTGGGAGAGCGTATATCTTCATATTTATCTAAAAAGAGAAAACTTTTTTATAGGTGTTTTTTGTGTGTTAATAATATGCGGATATATGGTGATATTTAGATATTTTAAGGGGGATTATTGGATTTTAAATAGGGGAAATTCGATAAACCTAAATGTATGAATGAAAATAGGACTAAAGATAGCAAACGTAAAATTTATAGCTTGATAAATGGTATATTAGTATTATTGATAGTTCTCATTGCCTTTGTTCTTGGAGTGTGTCTTAAAGATGACTGGATTGCTCCTAAGGCAGACAATACAATGAATTTAAATAGCTGGACTAGAATTAATCAAGATGGTACTGAAGAAGAGGTATATGGAGAGTTTAGCATAGGTAAAAGTGCGCCAGTTACCTTTTATCGAGTACTCCCTGATGGAATATCAGATGACCGTATTCTTAGGATTAAATGTCCGTATTATTCGGTTGATGCTTATATTGAAGATGAACTAATCTATCATGCAGGTCCTGCTAGTGCTGGACAGTTAAAAACTACTTTGGGAAATGTTTTTGCATTAATTCCTTTAAAAAGTGAATATTCTGGAAAGAAGATTACAATTACAGTAAAGCCTAGAAACTATGGTTTTGAGGTTCTAATTAAAGACGCTGCAATTACAACAATGGCTAACTATGCCTATCTAAGGATGAAGGAGTGCGTTCCTTACTTTACTCTTTCTGCAATTCTTTTACTTATATCCATAATTTCAATTATTCTATATGCGACCTTCCATGTTTCTTCTGCTGAAACGGAAAAGTACATATCCTTTGGATTCTTACATCTTGGATTCTTTGGTTTTTCTGCAATTGCGTGGATTATTGCTGATTATCATATTTGGGGTATGATTTCAGGACGAATGGCATTGTCAGGTATGATTAATTATGTTGGATTTATGCTTTGTCCTCTAATGTTTAGTGGGCTTCTATTAAGTGTTTTTAAAAAGAATGTATTCTTTAAAATACTCTACTATATTTCTGAAGCAAATTTCGTTATTCAAATGCTCCTGTTTTTCTTTGGTGTGATTGATTTACCACAGGGATTAATTGTTTCGCAAATAATCATTGTTTTACTCGTTTTTGCAATTGTATTTTTTGGAGTTACAATGATAAAGAATTTTGCAAAAAAGAGTTTTGTTCTCTTGATTATTCCAACGATTTGTTTTGTATTATTTTCAATTATTGCATTGATTTGTTATGTGTTAAATTTAGAATGGATGCTTTTTGTTGCATTGGCATTGACTTTCTTTGCATTTGCAGTAATAGATTATTTGCTTTTAAATCTTTTTGGAGCACTTGAGGATAACAAGAAGTTTGATGAAGTTAAAGAAATTGCTTACCACGATAATCTTACAAATGCTGAAAATAGAAGAGCCTATGATGAATATATTAACTTCTTAAATGAGAGAATTAAGACTGGTGAAATTGATGAGACTCTTTCTACAATTATGATGGATGTTAATGGTCTTAAGAAGGTTAATGATCTTTTGGGACATGCAGCTGGAGATGAAATTATTATAGGAGCCGCTGAATGTATTAGTAAAGTATTTGGAGAATATGGTAGATGCTTTAGAACAGGTGGAGATGAATTTGTTGTTATTGCTCCTATGGAACATGAATTCTTCTTGAGAAAGTATGAGGAATTAGAGAAGGAGCTTTCCGTTTGGAAGGGTGTTCATGTTGAAGGAATCTCGATTTCTGTTGGTAAGGCTGATAGAGGAGAATTTCCACATTATAAAATTGAGAAACTCTTAAATATTGCAGATAAAAGAATGTACGAGAATAAGCAACACTACTATGCGAGCTTATTGTCTGTTGACGATGAATTTGTGGAAAGTGTTGTTGGAGATGTTAAGAAGAAGCGTAAGAAGAGATATTCTGATAACTTTGCGCTTACAAAATATACTATGCCTGTTATTAGGCAGATGGCAGAGGTTATTCCTGGTGGTTTCTTTATTTATCAGGAGGATGAAAAGAGAGAACTTATCTATCAAAATAGAAAGGTTCTTGAATTGTTTGGTTGTAACACACTTCATGAGTTTAAAGAGCTTACTGGCTATACATTTGAAGGAATGGTTCATCCTGATGATTTCCGTAAGATTCAGGATTCTATTGATACACAGATTTTTTCTGAAGACGGAGATGGAATGGACCATGTAGTATATCGAATCATTAGAAAAGACGGAAGTGTAAGGCTTATTGATGATTATGGTCATTTTAGTCATTCTGATGATTATGGAGATATTTACTATGTATTTATAAATGATATAACAGATAAAAAAGTTGATTGATGTTTTTATGATTTTGTGGTATTATATTCTGCAGAGGTTTAATGTATTGGGGGATTTTTATTATGGCAAATCCATATTTACCTAATTGGGAGTATATTCCTGATGGGGAACCTAGAGTCTTTGGGGAAAGAATCTATGTTTATGGTTCTCATGATGTTGTTGATTCAGATTATTTTTGTGATTATATTTTAAAGGTTTGGTCTGCACCTGTCGAGAATCCGAGCCAGTGGACTTGCCATGGAATCTCCTTCAGAACAAGATCTAAAATTGATAATCCATCTGATGTTGATTGGTCAGAAAAGCAATTATATGCGCCTGACGTGGTTTATAAAGATGGAAAGTATTATCTTTATGCTTATATTCTAGATAGCAAGGGCTGTGTGGCTGTTAGTGATAAGCCAGAGGGTCCATTCAAACTTATTTCCCAGTATAAATACAATATTCCTAATCACTATGATAAGGGTACATTTATCGATCCGGGTGTTTTAGTTGATGACGATGGAAGAGTATATGTTTATTGTGGATATTTAGGCTCATATATGTGTGAGTTGAATCCTGATAATATGTATGAGGTTATTGATGGAAGCTATCAGGAGAATATAATTCCTGTTGAAGAACCGTTTGAGTTTTTTGAGGCTTGTTCGCCTAGGAAGATTGGAGATACATATTATCTTATTTATTCACCTAAAAGAGGCTGTAGACTTGCATATGCTACTAGTGATAAACCTACAGGTCCTTTTAAATATCGAGGATTTATTGTTGATAATGGGATTGATTATCCGGGTGGAAATGATCATGGTTCGATTTGCAAGATTAAGGACCAATGGTATGTTTTCTATCATAGGATGACTAATGGTACTCTTTTTTCGAGAAGAGGCTGTGTTGAGAAGATTGAAATTTTACCAGATGGAAGTATTCCAACAGTTGAGATGACTTCCCTTGGATTTGAGGATTCTCTTAATCCTTATGATATTACATTAGCAGAGACTGCCTGTGTACTTAAGGGAAATGATGATAAAATTCTAATAACTGAATTTGATAGCTTTACAAGAGTTATTACTAAGATTATTGACGGTTGTGTTATGGGTTGGAAGTATTTTGATTTTGGTGATGATTACTCGAGTAAGACAATGACACTTGAACTTAAGGTTATACCTAGGGGATGTAGAAGCCGTGTTCATGTCCATATTGATAGTGAAGACGGCGAAGAAATAGGCGTTATTGATGTTGGTTATGGTGATAGAATAGCGAGAGGTGAGGTAAAACTTGTTACAGGTAGACATTCGTTATTCTTTGTTGTTGAAGAGGGACATACTGGATGGTCAAAGGATGCATTTTTGCATCGTGAACTTTTTGATTTAGAAGCGTTTGTTTTTAGAAAATAAAATAATTGAAATATTGAATGAGCTATGATTGAATTTTAAAATTTAATATAATACTTATATGGTCTGCAATCCTTTTAAATTAAAAGGGTTGCAGACTTTTTTTTATTTCAAGTTTTTTTAAAACTTTTTTAAATAATTATTTGAAAATTATGATTATATGGTATAATAGTAGCATTGAAAACGAAAAATAACGATTTATATTGTTATAAACTATATGAAAAAGGAAAGAATATATGAAAAAGAATAAGTTTAGAGCCTTATCTCTTTTGCTCGCGGGAGTTCTTGCTGTTTCACAGCTAGGTGAGTATGGAGAAGCAAAGGCTGAAAAAAAATTAGCTTTAGAAGCCAGTGAGAGTCTTATTTTGGACTCTGATGAAAATCTATATGAGGGTAGAGAATTTGTTGAAGATGATAAAACTATTTTACATCTAACAACAGCCGGGGAAATTGATAGGGTAGAGTACCTTGGTGAGAATTCAGAGTTAAGTGAGATTGAGTTTGATTATGAAAAAGAAATAGAAGATGAAACTTCGTCTTATTCTAAGTCTAATAAGAATTCGTCTAGAATTCTATTAAGAGATAATCCGTCTTCAGGAAGTGCTATTAGTTCAGGAGAAGATGTTAGTTCTGGAAGTGCGATTAGTTCAGGGACTGCAACAGAATTAACAAAGAGAGAAAGATGGCATGAAATGTATGTTGATGCCTCTAGTAGTTACGCTTTTGACCAGATGGGCACTGAATTCTCTGGAACAATTAAACAACGTTTTTATATGCGTGCACTTAGTCTTTTTGAAGAAATTCTTTATTATGATGGAGACTATGAAAATATTGAAGTTTGGGGAGAGAATGTATCGTCAAGAAAAGGGTATTACACTGGTAAACTAAGGTATTCTGATTTAGGAATTTCTGGAAGTGAAGCGGTTCATGTAATTGATTTCTTTGTGTTGGATCATCCAATAATTTTCTTCCAGGAATCTACTTTTTATGATGATAATTATTTATATTTTTTTATGAATAGTGATTATGCAGAGGGTGAAATTAGGCATGGTTTATTAGATTATATTTTAGAATATCTAGTGAGTGTTCAGAAAACCATTGATGAAGATCCAGAGAAATATGATTCGAATTATGATATTATCAAATATGTTCATGATCAGGTAGTAAAAAAAGTAAATTATATGCATAATTATAAAGACGAAAGTCTTGTACAAAAGGCTCACAATATTATCGGATTTTTTAGAGATTTTTTTGGTGATGAACCAATGTTTGTTTGTGATGGTTATTCGAGAACTAATCAGTTGATTCTGAGTTACCTGGATGTTTTTTGTATTACCATGATAGGCAAGGCTTGTTCTGCTGATGAGTATTATGATTCGGATGCAGGACATGCTTGGAATGTTGTCGGCTTAGGTAATGGACTTTATTACTATATGGACCTTACGTGGGATGATAACCTTTCAAGCCAAACAACGGGAACTGATAATATTTCATATGCTTATTATTTCAAAGGAAAAACCCAGTTTTTAACTAACCATACAAGTTTCAGACAAGTTGATGGCGGAAGTTGTCTTCAGGAACCTGAAATACCTGATGATAATTTTGATATGAATTTAGGTGAAGAAGATGTTAGAAGAAACTTAGATAATCCTACTTATACGATTTGTGATTGTGATGAATTAGAAGAAGTTACATTTTCTTATTCGTCAGATGGGACTCTAACATTTTCTGGTAATGGTATTCTTTACACAGAAAAAAACTATCTTTTAAACTCTTGGGAAAAACATAAATACAGCACCAAAAAGATTGTATTTGAAGAGGGAATTGTTGCTATTGGTGCAAGTGCATTTAAAAACTTCATTTATCTTGAAGATATAGAGTTTTCAAATACTATTAAAGCAATTGGCTCGTATGCGTTTTACGGATGCTCAAGATTAAAAGAGGTTGAATTATCAGATTCAATCGTGACAATTGGCTCGTGTTCTTTTGGAGATTGCTCTAATCTAACTGATTTTAGATTAGGTAAAATGACTGGCGCAAAAGATTTTAGATATGATGTTAAGATATATAATGACTTTATTTATAGTTCAAATAATGTTGAAAGTTTAACTGTTGATGAGGAAAACGAGGTTATTAAGGTTATAGATAATGTTTTGTTTTCTAAAGATGGAACGAATTTAATTTTGTATATAAAGAATAAAAAAGATGAGAATTATGTGATTCCAGATGGTGTTACTAAACTATATAATGAGTCGTTTTCTAGAAACCCTTATCTTAAAGAGGTTACTCTTTGTGATGGTATTACTGAATATGGTGATTCAGTTTTTACTGGTTGTATTAAGCTTAAAACAATTAATTTTATGAATCCAGGAACTGATAAAGTAAACTATTCTAAGTCATTTTTATATAGCACTAATGTTGAAAATATTACGGTTTCTGAAGATAATGCCTATTTTTCATTAGTTGATGGCGTATTATTTGCAGATCATGGAAAAAAACTTATTTATTATCCTGATGGAAGAGAAGAGACTGAATACTGCATTCCGTCTGGATGTCAAACAGTTTGTTGTTTTTCGTTTGATAGTCCTAATAATCTCACTAAAATTACTATGGCTGATAGTGTAAAAGTACTTGAAATGGAAGCCTTTTTCTATTTATATAATCTTGATGAAGTAGTTATTGGAAAAGGTGTTAATAGTATAAATGATAGTGCTTTTTGGGGTTCATATAGTATTTTAAAAATTGTTAATAATTCAAATACCAATTGTAAATTGAAGCAATTTGGTTACCGTACAGTTGATGGTGTTACGGGATATTATTATTGGGTTAATTCGGAATCTGGTGAGTATATTGATAAAATATCAAATGGAACAGCTGAATTAAAAATGAAATCACTTGCTATGGGAGTGAATAAAGAATTTGAAAAGGATGGAATCACATATATAATTGAAAGCTATTCTGATTGGGTTTTTGATGGAAAAAGAACTATGGATAATAAAAAGGATTGGACTTTTACCCTTGATGAGTTAAATAATAGCAAGGATTTTGGTGTTGTTTATGCGTATAGTGATGATGATTTTGAATTAGATATTCAGAGTGTTGAATTTGAAGGATGGAACTATGAAGTTAAGAACGGATTGAGAGCTGTGGTTTTAGAAGACGGAACGATGAAGGTTTACGGTGAGGGTAAATTATCTCGGGATTGCTTTGGAAACAAGTTAGAATCCTATAAGGAAACTGTTACAAGTATTGTGATTGGCGGTTTGATAACTGAAATAGACGATGAAACCTTTGAAGGATTTTCTGAAGTAAAGTCTGTTCGGATTAGTTCTAGTGTTAAGAGGATTGGTGATAGAGCGTTTGCTAGGATGGATAGTTTAACTGTTCTATTTATTCCGGCTACTGTTACTGAAATTGGTGAAGATATTACCTGGTATTCAAATAGACTTCAGATGGTTTCTAATCTTTCTAGTGCAGATTTATCACTACCAATTACGGCGACTTATTTAAATGATAGTGTGAATGTTACTTACTATAAAAAGCCGGGAACAGATGGAAATCAGGCGTGTGATAGTATTTCTTCTGGTAATGTTGCTATTAAAGAAAGTTTAAAGGGTTTACTTTTACTTGATGAAGAGGTTGAGATTAATGGGTTTAAGATGAAACTTGCAGGGTATAGTAATAGTGAATGGATTAAATTTTCAAATAAGGCAGCTAAGAAAGAAGAGGTTTCTATTTCTAGTAATGCATTTAATTCTATTGATTGTCTTGGATATCTAAATGTATATGACTATGGAAGTGATTATACATTAGATACTGAGATACCTGAGGTTTGTGATACAGTTAAAGTTGATGATTTTACATATATGATTCAGAGTGTTAAGCTTCCTGAATATAATCCAAATCCAACGAATACACCTGAAATTACAAAGGAACCTGAGGTGACAAAAGAGCCTGAGAATACAAAGGAACCTGAAGTTACGGATGTGCCTGAAATTACGAGTAGTCCAGATGCTCCTGCAACTTCGGTATCACCTAAGAGTACACTAACTCCTTCGAAAGATTTAGAAACTAAAGAACCTGTTAATCCATATAATACTGTTTCACCTTCGAAACCTTATGAATCGAGTGCTCCAGGTGAAAAAGATGCATTAAGTACATCAAGACCTTATCCGACATTTATTGTTGCAGAGTTTGATGAGACCAATGATGATGACAAGTATTCTAAGTTAACTGAAAGTACAGGTGTTAATAATACCGAGGCTGTTATATCGGTTGTTTCGACAAATTCTTCGGTTAAGAATCAGAGTGAAGGTGCTACACCGGTTGCAAGTGCTTATAACGCAGAAATCGATGCTTCAGCGTTATATAAGGCTGGAAAATGTATTTACCGTATAATATCAAAAGACGCATCGAATCTTCAAGTAGAGTGTTACGGTTTATTGAATAGGGATGGTAAGGGGGTTACTATTCCTAAGGCAATAGAAATTAATGGTAAAAAATATGCTGTAACACAGATTTCTAAGAGTGCATTTAAGGGTATGGAAATTCGAAAAGTAGTTATTCCATCGACAATTCAAAAAATTGGGGCAAATGCATTTAAGAATTGTATTTATTTGAAGAAGATTGTTGTTAAGACGAATAAGCTTAAAAAATCGACAGTTGGGAAAAATGCCTTTTTAAATATTTATAAAAGTGCAAAATTTACCGTCCCTAAATCGAAACGAAAGAGCTATTTCTCGATATTTAGAGCAAGGGGAGCAAGTGATTATATAAGATTTTAAAGCATTTTCTATATGTATTTGGTTGGGAGACAAAGGGGGTATTTTATGTTTATGGATTTTGAGAAGGAGTATTTAAAAAAATTAAGAACTCCGGAAATGGCTGTAGCAGTTGTTAAGAGCGGTGATTGGGTGGATTACACGAGTTCTCTTGGTAAACCTGTACTTTTGGATGAAGCATTGGCTAAAAGAAGAGATGAACTCTTTGATGTTAAGATTAGAGGTAATCTTCTTGATGGTCCAATTCATGTGGCGGAGTGCGATGAGAGTAAAGAGCATTTTATTTATCACAGTTGGCATTGCTCTTCATACGAGAGAAAACTTTGTGATAAAGGTCTTTGCTATTATATTCCTATGGTGTTCCATAATAATGCTGCCTATTATGAGTTTTTCTTGGATGTTAATGTTGTAATGGTTAGTGTTGCACCTATGGATAAGCATGGATACTTTAATTTTTCTGTTAACACGGGTGTTGCTGCGCCTATTACAAGGATGGCTGATATTGTTATTGTTGAAGTAAATGAAAATATGCCTGTTGTTCATGGTGGATATGATGAATCCATTCATATTTCTGAGGTTGATTTTATTGTGGAAGGTGAACATGCGCCTTTTGAGTATCATAAAAAGATTAAGCCTACATCGGTGGATAGACAGATTTCTAAACATATTTTACCTTATTTAGTTGATGGTGCGACTCTGCAACTCGGAATTGGTAGTATGCCAAATGCACTTGGAGAACTTATTGCGGAGTCTGATCTTAAGGATTTGGGAATGCATACTGAGCTTTGCTCTGATGCTTTTCTTAGTCTATATAAATCTGGGAAGCTTACAAATAAGAGGAAGAAGATTGACAGAGGAAAAGGTGTCTTTGGTTGTGCAATTGGTTCTAGAGAACTATTTGATTGGCTGGATGATAATCATGGAATTGCGGCATATCCATTGGAATATGTTAATAGACCTTCTGTTATTGCGCAGATTGATGATATGGTTTCGATTAATAGTTGTGTGGCTGTCGATATTTATGGTCAGGTTGCTGCTGAAAGTACAGGTGTTAGGCAGATTAGTGGAACCGGAGGACAGCTTGATTTCCTTATTGGAGCATCTGCATCTAAGGGTGGTAAAGCCTTTATTTGTATGAGTTCGACATATAAGGATAAGGATGGAAGGAAACATTCTAGAATTGTACCCAGATTTAATGGTGATATTATTACATCTCCAAGAAGTCAGGTTTACTTCCTTGCAACAGAATATGGTGTAATTAATTTGGAAGGTAGGTCCACCTGGGAGAGAGCAGAAGCGCTTGTTTCTGTGGCTCATCCTGATTTTAGAGATAGATTAATTAAGGTTGCTGAGGAACAAAAAATTTGGAGAAATTCAAATAAAAGATAAAAGAATTTAGAGGGGAAGAATATATTTATGTATCCAAGAATCAATGAAGTTGTTGAGATTACTGAAAAAGAATTAAAGTGCAAATTTAGTCCTATTTCAGATTTTGATTTTATGTTTGAGGCTGGTAAAGACTATTGCCTTTATGCACCGCTTTCTATGTATGCTAATGATGAATATTTTGTTTTTAAATTATATGAGCCTGAGTATGAAAAGCTTATTGAACATGTGATTTCACTACTTGTTATCAGACATTTTGGCGGGTTTATTTCGATTTTAAAATTTAGTAGCTTGAAAAATGTTTTGACGAAGAAAACATTTATTGAAAATGAGGAGACTAATGAAAAGTATTATGAGCTGCACATTTACAAGGATCATATTCAAGCTAAAAATTCTCAAATTGTAATTAAAACTGATTTGATTCAAGTTTAGATTTTTAAATATTTATATTTTTTTATGGGTGAATTGATGGATAAAAGTGGCTTAAAGATTAATATAATTAGGAGTCGAAGAAAGACTATGAGTCTTGAGATTTCTGGTGAAAATGAGGTGCTTGTTAGGGCACCACTAAGAATTTCTAAAAGAGAAATTGTTGCCTTTGTTGATAAAAGTTCTCCTTGGATTGAAAAGCATATGGAGATGTATTTAGAAAAAAAGTCTAGAAAAGAAAGTATTAAAGGCTTAAGTGAGGATGAGCTTCAAAACCTTAAAGATAGGGCGTTGCAGGTGTTTCCTGAAAAGGTTAAGTATTATGCTTCTCTTATTGGTGTGGATTACGGAAGAATTACTATTAGGAGCCAGAAGACTAAGTGGGGGAGTTGTACTGAGAGAGGTAATCTAAATTTTAATATTGCTTTACTTCTTGCACCTGAGGAAGTGCTTGATTACGTGGTTATTCACGAGCTTTGTCATCGAAAAGAGATGAATCATTCTAAGAGGTTTTGGGACGAAGTATCTAAGGTTATGCCTGACTATAAGGTTCATAGAAAATGGTTGAAAGACAATGGTGATATGATTATGGAAAGGATTAGATTGAGTCTGAATTGAAAATTAGAATGATGAATTGATGAAAACTTGCACAAATTTGACACACATTTTTGTGCAAGTTGCACAAATTAAACATTTTCGAAACAGGTTAAGTAAATTGATTTTTTGGTAATTTTTTACGAAAATCATTTTCGTAAAATTATTTTCATGTACAAATTGAGGCGCTTTTGATAAAATTTCTTCAGAGCGTATTATTAAATTAATAGAGACTGAGCGGCATTTGGTTCGTTATTTCGAACCTAAGTTGAATAGTTTCTATTTTTTTTTGTGTTCAAAATTGTCTGCGGCGTGGGACCCGTATGCATACTAGTCATTTACATAGTTTAAAAACTTAAAACTAAAAAGCGAGCGTAAAACATGTGGGGTGTAGCAAGCTTTTATATATAGACTAGGTTTTGCATAGACTTTTTACAGTGATTTGTGATTGTGGGAATTATAAGTCTTGAATTTAAGTCCTGACAATTTGAACGCAGAGGCCGTGTTTTTTCTGCGTTCGTGAACATTTTATTGGAGTGAATTTCTTATGTTTGCTTCAATGTCGCATCTATTTTCTTTTGTCATTTGTAATTGGGGCACTGCAAATGTCATTCAAATTCATATTCTTTTTCGTGCTCCGGAATGGAGGTATTTTCATGTACTTAAAAAAATTAGTTTCATTTGCGCTTGCTTCAGCGCTCGCTCTTACGGCTGTGATCGGTGGTCCAGTTTACAGTAAGGATGCTAAGGCAGCAAGCACAAGCACTTTTGAGGATCTTTCTCAGAGTGAAATTGTTTCGGCAATGGGAGTTGGCTGGAACCTTGGAAATCAGCTCGAGGCTAACTCGAACGGAACACCAAATGAAACAGCGTGGGGAAATCCTACAATCAACGAAAGCCTTATTAAGGCTGTCAAAGCACAGGGATTTAATACAATCAGAGTTCCTGTTTCTTACCTCAGCTACATTGGTAGTGATAGTTCATACACAATTAATTCTAGTTGGTTAAACAGAGTTCAAGAAGTTGTTGATATGTGTATTGATAATGATCTTTATGTAATTATCAATATCCATGGGGATGGATATAATTCAGTATCTGGTGGATGGCTTCTTTGCAATGGCTCAGATCAGACTACAATCAAGGCTAAATACAAAGCAGTATGGAAACAGATTGCTAACAAATTTAAGAGCTATGATGAGCATCTTATTTTTGAATCAATGAATGAGGAATTCGATGGTACATATGGAACACCTAATTCAACATACTATGACAATATTAATGATTATAATCAGATTTTTGTAGACACAGTTAGACAGACAGGTGGAAACAATGCATCTCGTTGGCTTATGCTTCCTGGTTGGAATACAAATATTAATTATACAGCCGATGATTATGGATTTGAAATCCCATCTGATAACTACAGATCTAGTTCAATTTCATCAAGCGAAAAGAGAATTATGATTTCAGTTCATTATTATGATCCTTGGGAGTTCTGTGGAGAAGAGTCTAGTTCTGTTACTCAGTGGGGCGATAGTGCTACAAGTAGCTCTAAGGTTGCTAGTTGGGGAGATGAGTCTTATATGAATTCTCAGCTCTATAAGCTATACAGCACATTTACAAGCCAGGGTTATCCTGTTGTAATTGGTGAATTTGGAGCAATTGATAAGTCTGCATATGATTCTACAAATACAGCTTGCCGTAAGGAATGGGCTAAGAAGTTCGTTACATATTCTAAGAAATATGGCTGCGTTCCTGTATGGTGGGATAATGGTGATACAAGTACATATGGATTTGCTTTATTTAACAGAAATACTTATGCAGTAACTCAGAGTGATTTGATTTCTACTATGATTTCAGCAATGGGATCTAGTTCATCAAGCTCAAGCTCAAGTAGTAGTTCTTCATCAAGCACTACTGAAACAGTAATTTTCTCAAATGGTTCTGCAAATACTTCATATAGCACAAGTGATGCTTCATGGCTTACAGATGCAGCTGACAGCGATGTTATTACTATCAAATATGCATGTACAAATTCAAGCTATTCTTATTGGGGAATTCTTGGATGGGGTGCATCAGTTGATGGAAGCTGGGTTAATGGACCAAGCTATGCTGCAGCTTCAACAGCTACTGATGAAGTTACAGTCACAACAACTGCTAGTGAATTAAAGTCTGCACTTGGTATTTCAAGTTCATCAACAGTTGGATATCTTGCATTAAGTGCTTACAATGATGGAAAGATTAATAGCATTACAATCAGTTCTACATCATCAAGCTCTAGCAGTTCATCTTCAAGTGCGTCTGCAGGAACTGATACATCAATGTCTGCTAATGATATGACAAATGGAACATATACTTCTGATTTTACTTGTGGTGATTTCACAATTGGAGCATCTTCAAGTAAATATGCTACAGTTAGAAGCGCATCAGTTACAATTGATGGAACTTATTATTCAAAGCTTCTTAACTTAAATGGTGGTGCTAATTCAACAGGCCGCTACATTAAGTTTACAACAACTGGTGCTTGTACAGTTAACGTTGATATCGCATCTACTAATTCTTCTTCATCTAGAACAATTAGACTTGCAAAGGATAGCGTTGGCGGTACAACAATTGCTGACAAGACTGTTAGCTCAGCTACAACACTTTCATATTCAATTACTAGCGCAGGAACATATTATCTCTATTCAAAATCTTGCGGAATTAATGTTTATGGAGTGGAAGTAGACTATTAATTATCGCTTATCCCCTTTGGTTAATAGAAAACCATTTAATTAAAATCCTTACAAACTTCGGCCTCTTAAGCGTTGGAGCCTCCCAGCGTTTAAGGGGTCGAACTTTTTTGTCTTTATTTAGATATTTTTTACTTGGATACTTGTGGGTTATTGCTTAAATTCGTAGAAAATTCACATTTTAAGTTGATTAAATGGTGATTTGTGTTAAAATTATATAGTAAATTAGGAACTTGAGGCTTAGATGTCTTTAACACAGAATTATAGGATAAGATTATGAAAAATACGAAGTCAGAATATAAAACTAAAACTAGAATGATGATAATCGAATTCTTAAAGGAGAATTCAGATAAGTGTTTTACTGCAAATGATATATATTTAAATCTTACTCAAAATGGGCAGAGTATTAATCGCTCTACTGTATATAGAAATATTGAGAAGCTTTGTAATGAAGGAAAGCTTGTTAAGTATAAGGAAGCAGACTCAGTGGCTACAGTTTATCAGTATTCTGAAGGTCATGACCACTGTGATAGGCATATGCATGCGCAGTGTAGTGAGTGTGGTAAGATTTTTCATTTAGAGAGTGAATTTGTTGAAGAATTTGAGAATAAGATTCAGTCTTGTTATGGAATAGATGTTGATTGTTCGAAGACTATTATTGTAGGTAAATGTGACGATTGTAAGTGATGAGGGAGATATATGATATTTAACAGTATGAATATGACTAAGAATATATATAAATATTTTAAAAATAAGGGTTTTATGGTAGTATTAGCCCTTTTTTTAGTGTGCAGTCTTGTTTGTGGAGATTTGGATATTGTTAAGATTAATGCAGAGAGCGCTGATGAGTCTGATTTATCTCAGATTTCTAATCCTATTGTTGTTGAAGATTCTACGACTCGCTCTGGACAAAGAACAACTTATTCGATTATTACCTTTGGCTCATATCCTCAGAGTGAGGTTTTGTCGGATGATGAGGAATACAGTAAATTAGAAAATGCGACTGATTGGGATTCTGCAAATGTTACAACTATTGATGGTGTTAAATATAAGAGAATTACAAAGAGTGATGCCAGAAGAGTAGATTGGCAAGTTATGGATCGTTTTAGTGGAGATGGTGTATGTTCTTATAATTGGGAGGATAGTACCAGTTGGCACTACTTTAGGTTTGAGCCTATTAAATGGAGGGTTCTAGAAAAGAGTGATGATGAATTATTATGTTTATCTGAACTTGGATTGGATACATATGATTATTGGGATAGTACTGATAATAATAATAATTCTGGTTCTAGGGTATATGAAAAAACAGAGTGGCTTACATCCTTGATAAGATATTTTTTAAACTCTTATGATGTTGAAAATGGTTTTCTTGATACTGCATTTAGTGATGATGAGCAAAATGCTATTGTTGGAAATTTAGTTGATGAGGGAGTATATGATAAGATAGTGCTTCCTGATTTTGATATGATTTATAGTGGTTCTAAGTCTTTAAGTTACGGTTTTTGTTCTTCTGCAGATGCTATGGATGATGCTCGATTGTGTAATGCATCAGATTATGGAAGAGCAATGGGGATTGTAGTACGTAATTCAAAGGATTATGTTAATTGTTGTCGGTGGCAAACCTCTGAGAGAATAAATGGTAATCAGTATATGGGATATGTAGATTTCGATGGTAAAGTTATTGATAAGTATAATTCTGATTATAGCACTCTTGGTTGTGGAATAAGGCCTATTATTCAAATTGATACAACAAAGGATAATATTGAAGAGTTAATTGATTATTCTTATCAATGTGATACAACTACTCAGATAGAAAAACAAATATTGGAGTACTATTCAAAAGTTGAAAGTGAAAAAGATTTTTTTTATTTGGGAAATAAAAGGGTTTGCGGTTCTTATTATGTAGAGGATACTTGTTTTCGTTATGTGAATTTTGGTTCGTTTCCAAAGACTGAAATTAAAGAGGATAATGCGATTTATGGTACTCTTAGTTCAGAAGATGCCTCATGGAGTAATAATGAAATAGAAATTGATGGTGAAAAATATCTTAGATTGACTAAAGATGAGGTTAATGTGTTTGATAGTGGTGGTAGTCATTGGTACTCATATTACGATTGGAGTGCATCTGATGCGGAGTATAGATATATTAAATATGAGCCGATTAAGTGGTGTGTGGTCGCTGTCGAAGATGGAAAGGCATTGCTCTTATCGGACGAATGTATATACAATTGGGGGATTACTGGAGATACAAGTACATCCGCAAAGTGGTCGGTTTCGTGTCTTAGATCTTACTTAAATGGATATACTAAAGATTATAATACTAAAGAAATTGATTTTAGTAATAATTCATTTGTTGGTAAAGCTTTTAGTGAGGATGAAAAAGACATAATTGTAGGTGGAACTATAGATAATGATAAATATGGATTACCATCAAAAGATATGGTCCTAATTCCATGTAAAGATGAGATAGAGGATTATTCTGGTGCAACTAGTGGTGAGTTATATAATACTGATAATACTGATTATAGTTATATACTCGGATCTGTCAAATGTTTTGATAAGGTATATTGTCCAATCAGATCAACTTCGAATAGTATTGAGGTGGATGATCCTTTTTATGGTAACTTTACTCCGAGTATTGATGCTATGTGTGTCAGAGTTTGTGTTTGTGTTAATGTTTCTGATACGGAAAAACTATCGGATGTAATGACATATGAGGGATTATATAATCCGACATTTGGAATGTTAGGTGCTAATGATGAATATCCTGTTGAAGATATTTCTGGAGAAGGATCTACATCGACACCAACAGCAACGGCAGTATCGACAATAAAACCAACAACGACACCAACAGCAAAGCCTACAGTAACACCTACGGTGAGCCCAACAGCTTCTGTTTTGCCGACGGCTGAGGTAGTAAGTAGTGCGTCCCCAGTGCCTACTGAAGAAGTAGATATAAGTGAGAGTAGTTCTCCAGTTCCTAATGATGATGAGTCGGAGGTTACAGGTTCTCCTGATAATACTGATGGACCAAGTGTTTCTAGTAGTCCGAGTAAAGATGGTGATTTAAGTACGGAAAGTCCTGAAGATGATTTAAGTACTGAAAGTCCGACGAGTTCATTGAGCCCAGCTAGCTCTGCAAGTCCTAGTCCAACTAGCTCTGTAAGTCCTAGTCCAACTAGCTCTGTAAGTCCTAGTAATACTAGCTCTGCAAGTTCTACGCCGGCTAGTTCATCAATTTCTAGTACAGCTTCAAGTGTGAGCTCTGGAGGTGCTTCTACTGCGAGTGATACTGATGAAACAATTATTTATAAAGGAATTAAATATAGGATTAAAGGTAATAAGGTTGTTGTTTGTGGAATTTCTAAGAAGATGGTAAGTGTTAGAATTCCTGAAAAGATTAAGTATAATAAAAAGTCCTATAAGGTTACAGAAGTTTCTGCAAATGCATTTAAGGGAAATAGATTTATTTGCAATGTGCGAGTTGGCGATAATGTAACTAAAATTAATGAATGTGCTTTTATGAAATGCAAGAAGTTACAAAATATAATTATTGGTAAAAGTATAGTAAATATTGGTACTAAGGCTTTTGCAAATGATAAGAAATTAGTTTTTGTTAAGATTACAAGTAAAAGATTAAAGAAGGTTAAAAAAGGAGCTTTTGATGGAATTAGTTCAAAGGTTACTTTTAGAGTTCCGACTTCTAAGTTAAGAGCCTATCAGGTGATTATTAAGAATAGTAAGAGATAAGCTTGTATATTTTTTGTATAGGAGATACTGCATTGTGTTTTTAGATTTGGCAGTTTAGTGATTATGAATAAACAGAGTTTAACTAATAATACAATTCTAAAAGAAAAATATATAATTGAAAATTGCATTGGTATGGGTGGTTTTGGAATTACCTATAAGGTTCGTGATATAGGCTCTGAAAAGCTATATGCTATTAAGGAGTATTATCCTACGGATTTTGCTTATAGGGATGATGATAATTGCCTTACGGTTGTTTCTGATAAGGAGGTTTATTTTCAGAAAGAGAAGGAGAGATGCATTCAAGAAGCTAAGGTACTTAGTGAGCTTAGTTATTTAGACGGTATTGTTGAATTTGTTGAGTGTTTTGAAGAAAATAATACAGTCTATCTTGTTATGCAATTTATTGATGGAATTACCCTGAATGAGTATCTTAAATATAATGGGACTCTTTCTTATAGAGAGATTGTTTTGTTGCTTAAACCTATTTTGACATCACTTGCGAGGATGCATAAAAGGGGATATGTCCATAGAGATATTAGTCCTGATAATATTATGATTGGAACTGATAATAAGTTTTATTTAATTGATTTTGGTGCTGCATGGGTTGATTCTAATCGTTTTGAAAGTGATGAAGATTATACTAAATCGCAGACTGTTATCTTGAAGAATGGATATGCTCCACCTGAGCAATATATAAAAAATGGTAATACTGGCACGTGGAGTGATGTATATGCGATTTGTGCTTTGATTTATAAGAGTGTTTGTGGTGTTCGTCCTGTTGAATCTATTGCTAGACTTCAAGGAGCTGAGTTGAGTGATTTGGATTCTTTGGAAAAGAAAGACGACGGTGAAGAAAAAATCATTAAATGGCAAAAAGACGTTATACTTAAAGGTCTTAGTCTTAATGCTAATGAAAGATATAGAGATGCTGGGGAACTTTTAGATGCTCTTTTAGTTGAACCGGTAGTAAGGAAAAAGGAGAGTACTGGTAGTATCCCTTCAGGTGATGGATTTTCATATAACATAAGGAATATTACTGGGGAAGAAGTAGATAATTTAAAGGATGATAAGAATTCGTCTTCTGGAAAGAAGATAATTATTATTATTGGAGTTATTGTTTTAGTTATTATTATTGGTATTTTGGCCCTGGTTTTTAGTGATAAATTTAAGGGTGGAACTAGTAGTAATACACAAAATAATCTTGAAAGTGAACAACCTTTATTGAGCGGAAGTGATAGTTCTAGTTTTGAGAATAGTTCTGGAGATGATAGCTCTTCTAGTGATGAGAATACTTCAAGTGAAGAAAATACATCTAGTGAGAGTTTACCTAATGAGAGTGATTCTCCAGAGGTGGTTGATGAAACTGTAACTATGGTTTCTCTTAAGAATAAAAGTCTTTCTAGTGCTAAGAAAAAAATCAAGGCGCTTGATAACAAGATTAAGGTTAAGATTAAAAGAAGCTACAATAATAAATATAAAAAGGGAAGAGTTATTAAACAAAGTGTTGTTCCAAATACGACCTTCAATAAGGGTAGTATTAAGAGTATGATTTTATGGGTTAGTAAGGGTAAGAAACCTGAAAAATCAAATACATCAAGTGGAAGTACAACCACATATGATTCGAGTTCTTCGTCTGGTAGTTCAAATAGTAATTCAACCACTAGTAATTCTTCTTCAAGTAGTCAAAGTTCTGGATCTTCTGGTAGTGGAAGTTCTGAGAATAGTGATTCAAATGACAGTGGTTCTAATAAGAATTCAAATTATTCTGATTTTACATTTTGATTTGTTTTTATACTTTGATATAAATAATAAAAGGACAACCATGGTTATTGGCTGTCCTTTTTAATATAAATTCTATGAGGGAACAAATTTAGTTTTTTTTACCAAGTAAAATCTTCGTTACAGAGTGCCACGAATATGTATTTATTTGAGTCGACAGTGATAATTGCTCTGTCATTTAATGGTGATGATTTTGTTATTGAATCATCATCTATTGTGACATTTCTTTTATTTGGATTTAAGATAAATCCTTTTGTTATTGAGTAGGTAATTGTGATTTGTCGATTCTCTGATGATGATTTAAGGGAATCTTTATCGTAGTTAATCTTACCTATGGTATTTCTTCCTTCATATAGGTTGATGCATTGCCCAGCATTTTCTCCTGAGATGGATGTTATCCAACCTACAGTTTTTCTTTTATTTAAGGTGTCGTAGAAGTTTCCTTCAGATACAACAGTTTCACTTTCAGAATAGCCTTTAAGGATTTCTTTTTCAGAAATTCCTGCACTTATCATTGCGCAATGTGGACATTGTTCAAATTTATCAAAGTCATAGTAATGGCCATTTGGACATTTAATTAGATTCATTTTTTGCCTCCTCTTTTTGTTATATTTTAATATAATTAACCTAATTTGAAAACAACACTTTTATCACCAAATGATATGGTGGTGTCTGGCTCTAAAATATAACGCTCGTTTTTAACAAGACGGTTTTCACCATTAATGAAGGTACCGTTTGTTGAATCATCAATTATTTCATAATGATCGAGAGAAGAGTTATATAAAATTTTACAATGTATCTTACTTACCTTTGGAAGGTTTACAATAAAGTCTGCTACGTTTATATCGCGACCGATTATTATTTCTATGTCTGACTTAAAGTTTATATTTACACCTGTATATGGACCGCTGATGCCTGTTATTGAAGCGCGTGACCGAGGTGCTTTATAAGTCATCTTTACTATTTCTGAACTTGAAAGCGGTTCAAATTTAGTTTCTTGATTTGTAGTAGAATGTTTTACTTCATTCTTTGCATCTGTAGCTTTGAGATTTGAGCTATCTGATATGTTTATCTTTTCATTAGCCTGACTTTCAAAAAGTGATTTCAGACTGTCTTTATATTGTCTACTAACAGGAACTTGGAAGGCACCCATTTCAACAGTTGTGGTTCCGATAGATGTGATTTTATCATAAGAAATTAAAAAGCTTTGGTGACATCTAATGAAACCATATGGCTTTAGAGCAGCTTCGAGAGCGGAAAGCTTCTCGTAGTATTCAATATCTTTATTTTGGGTATGAACAATAACTTTTCGGACGTTACTTTCAATATAAATAATGTCCTGAATTGGAATTCTTACATCTTCATTCCTTTTATGGATATCTAAATATATAGTTTCAGAAAGTAGCTTCTTTAAATACATTTTAATTACAGATTCTAAAGCAGTTCTTGTGACTGGTTTTAAGAGATTTGCAAATGCATTGTATGTATATCCATATGAAAAGTTGTCGGCAGAAGATGAGATGAAAATCATATCTGTATCTAGTTGATTGTTATTTATCAAACGAGCAACTTCGATTCCGTTTTCATCATCTGAAAAGATGTCAATTAACATTAAATCAACATCGAATTCATCTTCCTCGATTTCATCGAGAACTTCTGTGTAATCATCATAAATAATTATTTCTTTTTGTATGTAGCGAAATGTTTTGGAATCAAAAAGATTTAGAATGTCTTTTTTGTAATCTTCATTATTCTTACAAAGACCGATTTTAAAAGTAGTATCGTTCATAGCTTTCAATTATCCCCTGTTAAATTTAATATGTAATATTACTTAATCGTTTACAGACTGATTTTATTACATATAAGATAGGCTTGTCAAATTCATAAATGCTTAAAAATCGCTATATGTTAAAGTTGGTATGTTAATTGTAAAAAATAGCAGAAGTAGTAAAGTGCCTATTTTATGTATTTATTATGTACTTATATAGTAGAAATTTTTTTTGAAATTTTGTTGACAAACGTGCGGTTCGGTAATATACTATCGGAGTGTGCGTTTTTTGATGGTACATTTATGCCTTATTTTAGGGCATTCTAGTAGCTTTAAGAAATGCATAAAAAACAAATTTAAATGCAAGGAGGTGAAAATTAATGCCAACATTTAACCAATTAGTAAGAAAAGGTAGAAAGTCTTCAACAAAGAAGTCTAATTCTCCAGCTTTACAGTACACTTACAATTCTTTAAATAAGAGAACAGTTAACATGTCTTCTCCACAGAAGCGTGGTGTTTGTACTGCAGTTCGTACTGCTACACCTAAGAAGCCTAACTCAGCTCTTCGTAAGACAGCCAGAGTTCGTCTTTCAAACGGTATCGAGGTTACAACTTATATCCCTGGTGAGGGACATAACCTTCAGGAGCACTCAGTTGTTCTTATCCGTGGTGGTAGAGTAAAGGACCTTCCTGGTACAAGATATCATATTATTCGTGGTACTCTTGATACAGCAGGAGTTCAGAACAGAAAACAGGCTCGTTCCAAGTATGGAGCTAAGAGACCTAAGAAGTAATTTTAGGACTTTCGTATGGAAGAAAACTTACATTGATTGGTGAGTGCCGGATTAATTTTTGCTTATTAAAATAATCCCGGCGCGAAACACTTACAAAGTGAGTACCGATGAATTAATAATTTATTAAGGAGGGAAGAGACGTGCCACGTAAGGGACATATACAGAAGAGAGATGTTCTTGCAGATCCAGTTTACAATAGCAAGGTTGTTACTAAGCTTGTAAACAACATCATGCTTGATGGTAAGAAGGGTGTTGCACAGAAGATCGTTTATGGTGCTTTCGAAGAGGTTGCTGAGAAGAGTGGTAAGGATGCTCTTGAAGTATTCGAAGAGGCAATGAATAATCTTATGCCTGAGCTTGAAGTTAAGGCTAGACGTATCGGTGGAGCTACATATCAGGTACCTATCGAAGTAAGACCTGACAGACGTCAGGCGTTAGCTCTTAGATGGCTCACTGTATTCGCAAGAAGCAGAACTGAGAAGAACATGAAAGATAGACTTGCTAATGAGATTCTTGATGCTTCAAATAATACAGGTGCAGCTGTTAAGCGTAAGGAAGAAATGCACAGAATGGCTGACGCTAATAAGGCTTTTGCTCATTATCGTTGGTAATTATATAGCTTATTTTCTATATAATCAGCTATGCAATAATAACAATTATTATAATTTTGAATTTATAGAAGGAGGATAAATCCTTGGCTGGAAGAGAATATCCACTTGATAGAACCAGAAATATCGGTATCATGGCGCATATTGATGCAGGTAAGACAACTCTTACAGAGCGTATCTTATACTATACCGGTGTTAACTATAAGATTGGTGAGACTCATGACGGTGCTTCAACAATGGACTGGATGGAGCAGGAAAAGGAAAGAGGTATCACCATTACATCTGCAGCTACAACTTGCCACTGGACACTTCAGGATCATCACAAGGTTAAGCCAGGTGCTTTAGAGCATCGTATCAACATTATCGATACTCCTGGCCACGTTGACTTCACAGTTGAAGTTGAGCGTTCACTTCGTGTACTTGATGGTGCAGTAGGTGTATTTGATGCTAAGGCAGGTGTTGAGCCACAGTCTGAGAATGTTTGGCGTCAGGCTGACACATATCATGTACCACGTATGGCTTTCATTAATAAGATGGATAAAATGGGTGCTGATTTCTTCATGTCAGTTCAGACAATTATTGATAGACTTGGTAAGAATGCTATCCCAGTACAGATTCCTATTGGTAAGGAAGATGATTTCAAAGGTCTTATCGATCTTTTCGAAATGGAAGCATATATTTACAATGATGACAAGGGTGAGGATATCACCATTGGAGAAATTCCTGATGACTATAAAGATTTAGCTCAGGAGTGGAGAGATAATCTCCTTGAGAAGGTTTGTGAATTAGACGATGACCTTCTTGAAAAATACCTTGAAGGTGAGGAGCCTACAGTTGATGAACTTAAAGCTGCTCTTCGTACAGGTACAATCGCAAGTGAGGCAGTTCCTGTTTATTGTGGTTCTGCTTATAAGAATAAAGGTGTTCAGAAGCTTCTTGATGGTATCATCGAATTCATGCCAGCACCTACAGATATCCCTGATATCAACGGTGTTGATGAAGATGGAAACGAAATCGTTCGTCATTCTTCAGATGATGAGCCTTTCTCAGCTCTTGCATTTAAGATTATGGCTGACCCATTCGTTGGTAAGCTTGCATTCTTCAGAGTTTACTCTGGTGTATGTAACTCAGGTTCATACGTTCTTAATGCTACAAAGGGTAAGAAGGAAAGAGTTGGTCGTATCCTTCAGATGCACGCTAATAAGAGATCTGAGCTTGATAAAGTATATTCAGGAGATATCGCAGCTGCTGTTGGATTTAAGTTCACAACAACTGGTGATACAATCTGTGATGAGAAGAGCCCAGTTATCTTAGAGTCTATGGAATTCCCTGAGCCAGTTATCGAGCTCGCTATCGAGCCTGATTCAAAGGATGCTCAGAGTAAGCTTGGTGAAGCACTTCAGAAGCTTGCAGAAGAAGATCCTACATTTAGAGTACATACTGATGAGGATTCAGGACAGACAATTATCGCCGGAATGGGTGAGCTTCATCTTGATATCATCGTAGATCGTCTTCTTCGTGAATTTAAGGTACAGGCTAAGGTTGGTGACCCACAGGTTGCTTACAGAGAGACATTTACAAAGCCTGTTGACGTTGATTCTAAGTATGCTAAGCAGTCTGGTGGACGTGGTCAGTACGGACACTGTAAGGTTAAGTTTGAACCAATGGATCCTAATGGTGAAGAGACATTCAAGTTCGAGTCAACTGTAGTTGGTGGTAACATTCCTAAGGAATATATCCCAGCAGTTGGTGAGGGTATTGAAGAGGCATCACAGGCTGGTATCCTTGGTGGATTCCCTGTTCTTGGTGTTCATGCTACAGTTTATGATGGATCATACCATGAAGTAGACTCATCTGAAATGGCATTCCACATCGCTGGTTCTATGGCATTTAAGGATGCTATGAAGAAGGCTGATCCAGTTCTTCTTGAACCTATCATGCGTGTCGAGATTACTATGCCTGAGGAGTACATGGGAGACGTTATCGGTGACGTTAACTCTCGTCGTGGACGTATCGAAGGTATGGAAGATATCCCTAGTGGAAAGATGGTTAAGGCTTTCGTACCACTTGCAGAGATGTTTGGATACGCTACTGACCTTCGTTCTAAGACACAGGGTCGTGGAAACTACTCAATGTTCTTTAATAACTATGAGAAGGTTCCAAAGAACGTTATGGAAAAGGTTCTTTCACAGAAAGCTTAATTTTTTGAGAAACACCTTATTATTTAGCGTTTAGTTATAATATTTATAAAAAAATTACTTGAAAAATAATGTTGCGTAGAATATAATACTTTCATGTGCGACAAATGAAAAATATTCCGGTAAAACCGGTTTAAAATTTAAGGAGGAATTTTTAAAATGGCAAAAGAGAAGTTTGAAAGAAGTAAACCGCATTGTAATATCGGTACCATTGGTCACGTAGATCATGGTAAAACAACACTTACAGCAGCTATCACAAAGGTACTTGCAACAAAGATGCCTTCAGCTGTTAACAAAATCGTAGATTTTGAAAACATTGATAAGGCTCCAGAAGAGCGTGAAAGAGGTATCACAATCTCTACAGCTCACGTTGAGTATGAGACAGAGAACAGACATTACGCTCACGTTGACTGCCCAGGCCATGCTGATTATGTAAAGAACATGATCACTGGTGCTGCACAGATGGACGGTGCTATCCTTGTTGTTGCTGCAACTGATGGTGTTATGGCTCAGACAAAAGAGCATATCCTTCTTGCAAGACAGGTTAACGTTCCTTACATCGTAGTATTCCTTAACAAGTGCGAGATGGTTGATGATGAAGAACTTATCGAGCTTGTAGAGATGGAAGTTACAGAGCAGCTTGAGGAATATGGTTTTGAAGGTTGCCCAATCATCAAGGGTTCAGCTCTTAAGGCTCTTGAAGATCCAAACGGAGAGTGGGCTGACAAGATCATGGAACTCATGAACGAAGTTGATTCTTATATTCCAACTCCAGAACGTGATACAGATAAGCCATTCCTTATGCCTGTTGAGGACGTATTCACAATCTCAGGTCGTGGTACAGTTGCTACAGGTAGAGTAGAAAGAGGAACACTTCACCTTTCAGATCCTCTTGAGATCCTTGGTGTTAAGGATGACAAGAAGGAAACAGTTGTTACTGGTATCGAAATGTTCCATAAGATGCTTGATGAAGCTCAGGCTGGTGATAACATCGGAGCTCTTCTTCGTGGTGTTAACCGTGATGAAATCATCCGTGGACAGGTTCTTGCTAAGCCAGGAACAGTTACTTGCCACAAGAAATTCAAGGCTCAGGTTTACGTTCTTAAAGAGGAAGAGGGAGGACGTCATACTCCTTTCGTAAATAACTATCGTCCACAGTTCTACTTCAGAACAACAGACGTTACTGGTATCTGCGCTCTTCCAGCTGATACAAAGATGTGTATGCCTGGTGATAATGTAGAAATGACTGTAGAACTTATTCACCCAATCGCTATGGAGCAGGGACTTAGCTTCGCTATCCGTGAAGGTGGTAGAACAGTAGGTTCAGGACAGGTTACAGAAGTTATCGAGTAATTATATACTGAATTAAGTGCCTTTAAAGCATTTTATGCTTTTGGCGTTATATGGCAGGTGCCTTAGACTTAGGTTTAAGGCACCTGTTTTATTTCGGGGTGATTATATTACTGGTGTGATCATATTACGCTGAGATAAACGCTCTACGAGGATGCGATTAGATAGTAAAGCTATCTATTGATTATGTTTGGAAAATAAAAGGTGAACATAAGTTCGACAATTCGAAATTTATGTTCACCTTTATTATTAGTGCGATTATGTAAAATACCTAAGTTTAAAGTTCTATACCATTTTCCTTTAGTAATTCTCTTGCTGATTCAATGGAATCAACACCTGATTTATTCTTTATTGGAGCAAACTCTTTGTTTCTTACCACCTCAAATGGAAGACATGAATCAAACATTTCAATCATATCTAAGATGAGTGTTTCATATTTATAGCCATTTGGTTCTGTTGGTGAGATTAATTCGCCGTTTTCATCGATGTATGGAATCTTCTTTTCTACAACGTGCCATGGAAGAGCAGCTGAGCTTATTTTTATTAGTGATTCTACATCGAAGAGGTAGTTTAGTATTACGCCGAAATTATAGGCTGGATCTCCATTTTCATCTTTAGTATTCATTAATTCGTCTGTTAATTCGTAGTATTCAACTACTGATGGAGCATTATCTTTTAAGCACATTACGCCTACTTTTTCATCTGGAGCACTTTTCTTTACAACCTTAGCGCCGCATTTTGCGTTTCTTTTTATTGTTGCACCTACAAAGATTGGATCTGCAATTCGTTGTAGAACATTATCTACTGCAAATACATTTAACCATTTGATTCCTACTTTTTTGATTAAGTCTAGTAGGCCTGATTTCTCAAGAGATAAAAACCATCCGCCATTTCCGTTAGGTGAATCAGCCATATGTGACTTTGAATCCATAAATACTTTGCAATCCCTGTCTGTTGCGATTGCCATTTCTTGCTTAAAGAAGTGTACATAGTCTTTTTCGTATCCAAAGAAATTATGTTCTGTTATGAAACTAACAGTCTCATCGTTGTTTTTATCACTTGTCATAATAAAGAGATGAATTGATGTGCCGGTTTCTTTAACAACATCTAAAAGGTTTGTAAAAATCCTTTCGAATATAAATACAGGCTTAGTTATTCCTATATCGCAAACTCCCTTTGGACCATTGTTACCCAGACGAGTACCCATTCCACCTGCAAGTAGAACAGCACCTACTTCGTTATTCTTAATTGCCTTAACTCCAGCTTCCTTAAATTCATCTTTATTTTCGTTGATTTCATTAAGTTGAATTGCCTTAATTGGAGTGATTTTCTTCTCTGATGGCTTTGCATTTTTGTAAGAATCAAAGGAGTGCTTTATAATTTGAAAATCAGTGGTCTCAATTTGAGCAGATAACGCTTTTCTTTCTTCATCATTTAATTCATCCCAATACTTTAAAACATGTTCTTGTGAAGCGTCAGTAAGTTTTTTTAGTAATGTATTCTTTTCCATAGTAACCTCTCTTTTAATTATTTTTTTGTAATCTATATATAAAAATCAATTGCAATAGATTATATCGTCTTTACATAAATTTAGTCGGATTTCGCCGACTTCATGTTACATAGAAGTATAAGCGATTTTTAGCTTTTTTTCAATATACTATTCAAAGATTTCCTTTTTTTATTAGGGTAAATGTGATACAATGTTATGGATTTTAGCGATTAAAAGAATCTCGCTAAATAAAAGCTTTTAATAAATGTTTCAAACATGCCATTTGGATTGGAGATGATTTTTTGGTATTTGGCGTTGGCACTGATATTATTGATGTTGAGAGACTTTCAAAGCCTTTTGGTAAGAAGGGTGTTAAGAGGATTTTTACAGAGACTGAACTTGATTTTATTTGGTCTGGTGCGTCTGAGAGTACTAGTTTTCAGCGAGCTGCTGGTAATTTTGCTGCTAAAGAGGCGATTGTTAAAGCGTTTGGTACTGGTTTTGTAGGAATGAATCCTTCTGATATTGAAGTCCTTAGAAGAGAAAGTGGAGCCCCGTATGTTAGATTATATAGGGGTGCTAAGAAGTTTGTTAAAGAAAATAATATTACTAAGATTCATATATCTATTAGTAACCTTAAGAGTTATTCAACTGCTGTAGCGGTTTGCGAGGCTGAAGAGATAACTGAGGAATAAAACTTTAGGAATAAATCTTTAATTAGAAGGAGACAATTTTTATGAGAATTGTCCATGAAAATGAATTTGATTTTAGAACACTAGAGGATGAAGATATTAAGCTTCTTCTGCCAAATAGAAGGGGTAGAAAGAATAAAGGAAGCTTTGGTAAGGTTCTAATTATTGCTGGTTCTTCCGAGATTTTTGGGGCTGCTTTTCTTTCTGCTATTTGTGCTTATCGTATTGGTGCTGGTCTTGTTAAGATTTGTACTGATAGGGCTAATGAGAATGCTATTAAGACTCTAATTCCTGAAGCGTTATTTAGTTTTTATTTGGATGAGGACTTTAAGGATGATGCTTTTTTAAAGGATAGTTTAAGTAAGAGTATTGAATGGGCAGATGTTGTTCTTTGTGGCCCTGGTATTGGAATAAGCGATAATTCAAGGAAAATGGTTGAATTCTTGACTTGTATCAGGAATAAACCTATAATACTAGACGCGGATGCATTAAATATCTTGTCAAAGAATGACGGAAATGCTTTTAAGAACCTAACGAGTAATTTTATTTTGACACCACATCTTATGGAAATGAAGAGGATGGTTAAGAACTTTTCAATCGATGAGATTAAGGATGATATGGTTTACGTTCTTAAGACTTTTAATAAGGATTTTTCTGGTATTACAGTTTTAAAGGATGCCAGGACTATTGTTAACTTTGGTGAGATTTTTTATTTGAATCAAAGTGGAAATTCAGCTCTTTCTAAGGGTGGTTCAGGTGATTGTTTAGCAGGTATTATTGCTGGTTTAATTGCGCAATACCCTGATATATTAAGTGGATTTAAAAGTTACTCTGAAAAGAATCCAAATGGTTTTGATATAGAAATAATTCAAAAGACAATTGAAATTGTTTCGCTTGCAGTTTTTATTCATGGAAAAACTGCTGATAATTATGTTAAGAAAAATAGCGAATTTTCAATGCTCGCAAGAGATATTGGAGAGGAATTAAAGCATATAATTTAAATATATAAATTATATAAAAATTTACATAAATCTAAAGGGGACTTTTATCTTATGAAGGAACTAAGTAGAGTTAAGGCTGTTATTGATTTAGATGCGATTTATGAGAATGTTTTTAATGCTAAGAAACTTTTAGCTGATGGCACGGGAATTATGGGTGTTATCAAGGCTGATGGATATGGACATGGTGCAGTTCAGGTTGCTAAGACTATTGACGAGCTTGTTTCATATTATGGAATTGCAGTTTTAGAAGAGGGAATTGAACTTAGAAAGAATGGAATTAAGACTCCTATGTTAATTTTGGGATATACTAATCCATTGCTTTATGAGGATATGATTGAATATGATATTGATACGGCGGTTTTCTCTATGGAAATGGCTGAGAAGATTTCTGAAACTGCTGTTAAGGCTGGTAAAGAAGCAGGTATTCATATTGCCATCGATACTGGAATGAGTAGAATTGGTTTTGATTTATCTGATGAGTCGATTGATAAGGTGGTTAAGATTAGTAAGCTTCCTAATGTTAGAATTGATGGAATGTTTACTCATTTTGCTACTATGGATGAGAAAGATAAGAGTAAGGCTTTTGAGCAGTTTGATAAATATATGGACTTTAATAGTCGTTTAGAGAAGAAGGGAATTCATATTCCAATTAAGCATGTTTCTAATAGCGCTGGAATCACTGAGGCTCCACAGGCTCATCTTGATATGGTTAGAGATGGCATCTGTGTTTATGGTCTTTATCCTTCTGATGATGTTGATAAGGCTAAGCTTCCTCTTAAGCCTGCGATGGAAATTAAATCCTATGTTTCATTTGTTAAGACTATTCCTGCTGGTACCCATATTGGATATGGAGCTACCTTTACAGCTGATAAGGAGATGACTATTGCGACAATTCCAATTGGTTATGCTGATGGTTATCCTAGAAGCTTATCAAACCTTGGATGGGTTTTAATTCGTGGTAAGAAGGCGCCTATTACTGGTAGAGTTTGTATGGATCAGTTGATGGTTGATGTTTCTGATATTCCTGGAGTAACTGAGAATGATGAGGTTACACTTGTTGGAAGAGATGGAGATGAATTCATTTCTGTAGAGGAAATTTCAAATCTAGCTGGTTCCTTTAACTATGAATTTGTTTGTGATGTTGGAAAGAGAGTTCCTAGAGAATATATTAAAAATGGTGAGAGGGTTGCCATTGGAAGTTATTTTAAAAAATAATATTGTGGGAAAAAATATTTGATATAGAAACGGTGAATAAATATGGTTGAAATTAATAGTACAAGCGCAATTGCAATGTTGGAGGTTGGACTTCTTTCGTTCATTATTCCTATTGGTATGCTTGTTGTTTGGAAAATTAAAAATAAGAAAACTGAGAATGTAAGTGTTGTTCCATTCTTTGCAGGTATCTTTTCTTATATTTTGTTTGGATTTATTATTAAATCTTTAGTTAATGCAATTTGTGTTGGATTTAAGACGCCATTTTCGGTTCTTGTAGGTTCTAATATTTTTGTGTCTTCAATTTATTTTGCATTTGTTGGTGCAATTTTTGATCAGCTTGGAAAACTTTTTGTTTTTAAAAATGTATTTATAAAGAGTATAAAGAAGTATACAGGTCCTAAGGATGTAATTACCTTTGGTATTGGTTTTGGTGCTGTTGAGGCTGTTCTTAGTCTTGGTATCGTGTATATTCAGAATTATGTTTATGCATCCCTTGTTAATAATGGTACAATGGATCAAATCCTTCAGGATTATGCTAAGAGTGGTGATTCTACGGCAATTGACAATATTAATTATAAGTTGCAAGAAATTGCTACTATTACACCTATTGATTGTATGTTATATGCAGTTGATAGAGTTGCTATGATTTTCATACAGATTGCTCTTTGTATTTTGGTTTATTCTTCAATTGTTAATTATAGAAAAATGGATTTTCATTTTGCATGTATTATTCATTTTCTTACATTGAATATTTTTTACTTCTCAACTAAGGCTGGAAGTATTGCTAATAACTTGATTACTGAGTTTTGTGCTGTTGTTGTTACAGCGGTAATTGTTTATTTAGCATTTATTACATATAAATCATTTGATAAGAATATTAAATTCGATGATTCTGGAAATAGCATTCCAGAGGCATCTGAAAAAGAAGTTAAGACAGAAAAAGAAGAGAAGTCTATTTCTAAAGTTGCTAAGGGAAAATATAATTAATAATATATTTTATAATGAATTATTAATTATATT
>JAILNN010000123.1 GCA_024691565.1 Lachnospiraceae bacterium
GAAATTCCCAATGCCTTATGTACTTACAAACTGCCACAACAGTCTTTGTGCAGTAGGTGGTACAATCAACGAAGATGACCATATGTTTGGTCTTTCATGTGCTAAAAAATACGGCGGAATCTATGTTCCACCTCATCAGGCTGTAATTCATCAGTATGCAAGAGAAATGCTTGCAGGCTGTGGAAAGATGATTTTAGGTTCAGATTCACATACTCGTCATGGTGCACTTGGAACAATGGCAATGGGAGAGGGTGGTCCTGAGCTTGTAAAACAGCTTTTAAATAGAACATATGATATTTCAATGCCAGAAGTAGTTGCAATTTACCTTACTGGTAAACCACAGAAGGGTGTTGGTCCACAGGATATTGCTCTTGCAATTATCGGAGCAGTATTTAAAAACGGATATGTTAAGAATAAGGTTATGGAATTCGTAGGTGATGGTGTTCATAATCTTTCAGCTGATTTCCGTATTGGAATCGATGTTATGACAACAGAAACAACTTGTCTTTCTTCAATTTGGGAGACAGATGATACAATCAAGGATTTCTATGAGATTCATAAACGTCCTGATGAATATAAAGAGATTCGTCCAGGTGAGGTTGCTTACTATGATGGAATGGTTTATGTTGACCTTTCAGAAATCAAGCCTATGATTGCAATGCCTTTCCATCCAAGTAATGTTTATACTATTGAAGAACTTAATGCTAACTTAATGGATATCTTAGATGAAGTTGAGAAGAATGCATTAGTTTCATTGAGCAATAATAAGAATATCACATATAAGCTTAAAGATAAGGTTAAGAATGGTCGTCTCTATGTTGAACAGGGTGAAATCGCTGGTTGTGCAGGTGGTGGATTTGAAAACATCTGTGATGCAGCAGATATTCTTAGAGGCAAAACTACAGGTTCTGATGAGTTTACACTTAATGTTTATCCATCTAGCCAGCCTGTATTTATGGAATTAGTTAAGAACGGTAGCATTGCTTCACTTATGGAAGCTGGTGCAACTATTCGTTCTGCTTTCTGTGGACCATGTTTTGGTGCAGGAGATGTTCCATGTAATAATGGTCTTTCAATTAGACATTCAACTAGAAACTTCCCTAACAGAGAGGGTTCTAAGGTTACAAATGGTCAGATTGCTTCAGTTGCTCTTATGGATGCTCGTTCAATTGCTGCAACAGCTGCAAATAAAGGTTTCTTAACTGCTGCAACTGATATTGATGTAAACTTCTCAAAACCAAAATACTTCTTTGATTCAAAGATTTATGAAAATAGAGTATATGATGGTTGGGAGAATGCTAAACCTGAGACTGATCTTAAGTTTGGACCTAATATCAAAGACTGGCCAGAAATGACAGCCTTAACAGATGATATGATTATCAAATGTGTATCTGAGATTCATGATCCTGTTACAACAACTGATGAACTTATCCCTTCTGGAGAAACTTCATCATATCGTTCAAATCCTTTAGGACTTGCTGAGTTTACTTTATCTCGTAAGGATCCTGAATATGTTGGAAAAGCAAAGGCTGTTCAGGCTGCTGAAAAGGCTAGAGTTGCTGGTGAAGATGCTGTAAATGCACTTCCAGAACTTGCTGATGTTTATTCAACAATATCATCTAAGTTTGATATTGATAAAGCAAATACACAAATCGGAAGTTTTGTATATGCTGTAAAACCTGGTGATGGTTCAGCTAGAGAACAGGCTGCTTCTTGCCAGAAGGTTCTTGGTGGATTTGCTAATATAGCCGAAGAATATGCAACAAAGAGATATAGATCTAATCTTATTAACTGGGGAATGCTTCCATTCCTTTATCCAGGTGAGATTCCATTTAAGAATGGAGATTATATCCTTGTTAAGGATATTAGAAAGGCTATTATTGATAAAGAAAATGAGATAAAGGCGTATAATGTTTCAGATGGAATGAAAGAGTTTACTCTTACTCTTGGAAATCTTACGGATGACGAGAGAGAGATTATTGCAGATGGTTGCTTAATTAATTACTATAGAGCTCACTAATCACAGAAAAATTTTAAAGCATTTCAAATTATTAAAGGTGGTGTAAATTTATATGTGGAAGGCCATTAAAATTATATTACTTGTACTATGTATGACTGCAAGTGCAGTAGTAGGAGCCTACGCTGGAAGAATTACAGTTACGGTTGAAAAAGCTGATGAATGGATGCACGTCGACGTAGACACTGATTTTGATGATATAGATTTAGGTGATATCAAAGTTAAATCAGACAATGACATAATAAATATTCTTTTAATCGGTAATGATGAACGTGAAGAATCTTCTATGGGTACTGTAGGCGGTCTTTCCGATGTTATGATTATCGGAACACTTGATTTGAAGCATAAAAGACTTAAGCTTTCATCTCTTTTGAGAGACTGTTATGTAGATATTCCTGGTTATGGTAGCAACAAATTAAATGCAGCTTATCCACTTGGCGGTGGAAAAGATGGCGGTGTTAAATTACTTTATCAAACAATCGCTTATAACTTTGGAATTAAACTTGACGGATATGTTGAAGTAGGTTTTGATGCCTTTGTAAAGGTTGTTAATGATGTTGGTGGTGTAGATATTGAGCTTTCAGAATCAGAGGCAGAATATCTTAATACAACTAACTATATTAGTAAAAAGAAATATCGTAATGTTAAGCCAGGATGGAATCATATGAATGGTTATCAGGCTCTTGGATATTGTCGTATCCGTAAAGGATGTACAACAATTGATGGACAAACTGACGATTATGCTCGTACATTCAGACAGAGAACAACGATTTCAGCTGGATTTAAGCAGCTTAAACAGATGCCAATGTCTAAATGGCTTAAAGTAGTTGAAGATGTATCAAAGGAAATTCGTACTGACCTTAAGATAAAAGAAATCACTGGTTATTTATCAGATGTGGTTGCAATGGGAACCACTGAAATTGATACCTTACAGATTCCTCTTCAGAATCATTTCTATGGTGAAATGACTTCAAATGCAGGTTCAGCTCTTATTATGAACACAATGCAGGATAATGCAAGTGGTCTTCATGAGTTTATTTTCGATTATAATGGTAAGGGAGAATTTAAGTACTCAGAAGTACCATCAGTTTCTGTTGGAGCCTATAACTCCGCATATACAGATACCACCGGCACGACACAATAATATTTAAGTATAAATGAGGTATAATAAATGAATTCTAAGGAAAGGGCTGAGCTTAAAGGCAAAGCCATGAAAATAGATCCAATATTTAATATTGGAAAAACTGGTATTACACCAGAGTTCACAACAGCAATCGATGATGCACTTAGAAAAAGAGAATTGATTAAAATTAGCGTCTTAAAGAATTGTGATGAGGATTTAAGAGAACTTGCCGAAACCCTTTCCCAGAGAACTCATTCTCAGGTTGTTCAGGTAATTGGTAGAAAAATTGTTCTCTTCAGATTAAATCCTGAATTACATAAAGAAAAGAAGGAACCATCTAAGAATCTTAAGAAAAAGAATTTATATAGTAGAAAAAACGCTGATTCAAAATCAAGAAGAAATTCAGAATCAAAAAAGAGTTTCGATTCAAGCAAATCATCCAATGGAAGAAAGAACTCAGATGGAAGAAAGAATAAATAATAAATCTAATAACAGTAAAATTAAAATCGGATTAATGGGCGGAACCTTTAATCCGATTCATTATGCCCATTTAAAAATGGCTGAGGTAACACAAAATAAATTAAAACTTGATAAAATTTTGTTTATCCCTGATAAAAACCCACCACATAAGAAAAAAGAAAGTCTATTATCAGATTTAGATCGCTCTAATATGATAAAACTTGCCATTGAAGAATATACTTCATTAGGAAAAAACAATTTTGAATTTAGTGATATTGAATTAAATCGTACTGGTACAACTTATACATCTGATACCTTGCTGGAATTAAAATCAATTTACCCTTTTTCGGAACTTTTCTTTATTATGGGTGCTGATTCCTTTAATTATCTTGATAGATGGCATGAACCTCAGATAATATTTGAAAATGCAACCATAGTTGTATTCAAACGAACTGATTATGAAAATAATGGTGGAATAATAGAAAAAAAGGCATATTTAGAAGATAAATTTAATGGAAGAGTAATAATACTTGAAATGCCAGATAATCCTGTGAGTTCAACAGAAATACGAGAATCAATAAAACAAGGCTTATCCTTAAGTAATATGCTTCCAAACAGTGTAATTAACTATATTGAAACAAATAAGCTTTATAAATAATAAGGAGAAAATAGTGGAAGAGTTAAGTCAGTCATTAATAAAAACCCTTCAGAATAAAATTAAGGATGTTATAAGCGAGAAAAGGTATATTCACTCTTTAGGTGTTCAATATACTGCAGCATCACTGGCGATGATATATGATGTAGATATTCTTAGGGCTGAAATCGCCGGAATTCTTCATGACAGCGCTAAAGCATTATCAGACAAGGAAATACTCAAAGAATGTAAAAAACTTGATCTCAGCGTATCTGAGGTCGAAAAACAGGCACCATCAAATCTTTTACATGCAAAGGTTGGCGCAGTATATGCAAAACGAAAATACGATATAGATGACGAAGAAATTATTTCAGCAATCAGATGGCATACTACTGGAAAACCAGAGATGTCCACATTAGAAAAGATAATATTTGTAGCAGATTATATAGAACCTGGAAGAAAAATGATTACAGGGCTTACAGAAGTTCGTAAGGTTGCATTTACAGACATAGATAAGGCTGTATATCTTGAATTACATAATACAATTACTTATTTAGAGGAAAAAAACTCAAATACCTTTAAATCAATGGATGAACATACATTAGAAGCATATAAATATTATAAAAATATAGTAGAAAACAAATAAATAATAGATAACTTTGAATTATACAAAATGAATTATTGATCTAATTATAATCAAAAAAAGGGAGAAATATATGGATAATAATGTAAATATTTTAGAATGTGTAAAAGCTATTTACAAAGCAATTGACGATAAAAAAGGAGAAAATATATCTGTAATAGATGTTAGAAAAATTTCACCACTTGCAGATTATTTTATCCTTGCTACAGCTGATAATATCCAGCAAATGAAGGCTATTCGCGATAATGTTGAAGAAGCTATGATGGCTTACAAGACCTACGCTAAAAGCGTTGAGGGTGATAATAACAGCACCTGGATTCTTATTGATTATAAAGACATTGTTGTAAATATTTTCAATAGAGAAAGCCGTACCTTCTATAATTTGGATAAATTATGGTCAGATGGTGCTGATATTACCGAGAGTTGTAAATAATTAACTATTGTTCATCATCTTTATTTCTTTTTCTTAGGTTTACTGCATTAGCTGCAGAGCGTTTTTTATCGTCGTCTAAGGCTGCATAATAGTTTCGTGTTGTATTGACATCATTATGGCCTAGAACTTCTGCAACAAGGTAAATATCCTGGGTTGAACGATATAAATTTGTACCGTAGGTACTTCTTAATTTATGAGGCGTTATGTGCTTAAAGGTTGTAATTTGACTGGAATAATCCTTAACCAAATTTTCAACAGCCTGTATGGACATACGCCTTTTTTGTATAGAATAGAAGAGTGCCTGTTCATGTCCTGGAGCCGCTGTAATTAGGGCTCTTTGGTTGTTTATATAGTTAATTAGGGCATCTCTAACCTCTTCACCAAAATAAATATATTCTTCCTTGCCACCTTTTCTAATAATTCTAAGTCGATCTTCTTTAAAATCAATATCATCAATATCTAAACCAACACATTCAGATACACGAAGTCCTGTACCTAAAAGTAAGGTAAAAATTGCAATATTTCTCAACTTATTTTTTTCATAGTAAACTTTTTTCATGCCTGTTAAATCTTTTCCGCCATTTTCAACGAGTTCTAATAATTCCTCGACCTCATCGGCATCTAAACGAATAATTTCACGTTTATGAAGCTTAGGCATATCAACAATCGTTGTAGGATTGTTTTTAATCATATTTCTTTTTTGATAATACAAATAAAAGCTTCTAAGCGCAGAAAGCTTTCTATGTATAGCTCGTTCATCATTAGTATACGTTACGCCATCATAATCATATAATTTAAGATAACTAAGATATTCTTCAATATCAACAGCTTCAAGACAATCTAAATCATCTAGTGTGAATTGAGATATTGTTTTCTTTTCAAATTCAGGATTAGCCTGCTGAAGAAATCTAAAAAATGTTCTGATGTCATAAGCATAATTAATTCGTGTACGAGTTGTTGTTGTGTTTTCAATACCTCTAAAATAATCAGCTGCAAATGGTGGTAGATCATTTTTAATTAAAGTTCTTAATTTAGCGATATTTTGGATGTCATTTTGTTTCCTAAATGTGTTGGTATGTGCCATATTTACTTACCTTCCTTTCTCTACTACATCTCTCTTTGAAAAACTGGAGTTTATCCAAGAGAGCTATTTCCCTATAAAAAACACTACCATTCTCTCTCTAAGAATTCTAGTGTTTTTTTGTAGGTCTATTATTAATAGATTATTATTATACATTTATTTATCACCAATAATTTTCTTTAAAACAATTATATCATCATCAGATAATTTTTGTTTAGCAAGGTAATCAACTAAAAAGTTTTGAAGTCTACCATCATATAATTGCTTAATTAATTCATCTGTTTCAATTTGTTGAACCTGATTCTTTGTTATATTAGCTACACAGATAAATCCTGGTTCAATTCGTTTTAAAGCGTTTTTTTCAATTAAACGTTTAATTACAGTATAGGTTGTGTTCTTTTTCCAGCCAATATATTCGTTAATAACATCAGCAATTTCTTTTGCTGATAATTGACCATTGGCCCAAATCAACTCCATAACATATAATTCACCTTGATGAAGTCTAATTAGTTTATTCTGTTCGTCATTAATTTGATTATTTGCTTCACTATTCATAATTAAACCACTTTTTTAAAAACTATTTCTTCAACCTTTGTAACAAATTATTAAAGTATTCTGGTAATGGAGCTGTAAACTCCATGTATTCATTAGTTCTTGGATGAATAAATCCTAAAACACCTGCATGTAAAACCTGTCCTTGTAGATTAACATTCAAGGTATTCTTCTTAGGTCCATATACTTCATCACCTAAAATTGGATGTCCAATTGAGGCCATACTAACTCTAATTTGATGAGTTCTTCCGGTTTCTAATTGACATTCTACATAGGTAAATCGATTATTCAAATTATCAAGAACCTTGTAATGTGTAATTGCTTCTCTTCCACCCTTAACATTTACAGCCATCTTTTTACGGTCATTTAAAGAACGACCAATGGTTGTTTCTATTGTTCCATCTTCTTTTAAGGATCCATAACAAATCGCATAGTATTTTCTCGTGATTGAATGCACTTTAAGCTGCTCAGAAAGCGCTTTGTGAGCATTATCGTTCTTACAAGCCACAAGAACACCTGTAGTATCCTTATCGATTCTATGAACGATTCCTGGCCTTAATTCACCATTAATACCTGATAATGAATCCTTACAATGAAACATTAATGCATTAACTAATGTATGAGAATAATGTCCTGGAGCTGGATGAACAACCATATCTTTTGGTTTATTAATCACAATAATGTCATCATCCTCATAAATTATATCTAAATCAATATCTTCAGGTAAGATATTAACTTCCTCTGGTTCCTTTATAACAACACTAAGTTCATCATTTTTCTTTAGGCTATAACCAGCTTTAACTTTCTTATCATTTACTGTTATCTCACCCTCTTCTATCATCTTTTTGATAAATGAACGTGATATATCAGGAAACATTTCTGATACCACTTTATCTAGCCTTTTAGATACATTTTCATCATCTATAGTAATAATCATTTTATTATCCCTTACTTGTAAATCTATTTTTACCAAAGAATTCTTTAATGAAATAGAAATCTTCATCTTTATAGTAGAATAAAACTAATATCATCAATAGAAAAGCTGCTACAACAACATAAATATCAGCAAAGTTAAATATAGGAAAATTTATCAGTTTAAAATATAGAAAATCTCTAACATATACTAAAAACAATCTATCAATAAAGTTCCCTACTGCTCCACTACTTAGTAATATTACAGTTATTCTTAAAGGACGGTATTTCTTTTCTGAAGGAATAATACAGAAAAATCTAATTACTAATACCATAAATAAAAATGTCAATATACAGAAAAACAAGCGTTTGTTCTGTAAAATACCAAACGCTGCTCCAAAATTCTTTATATATTTTAAAACAAAAACATTAGAAATAATGTTAATTTCCTGTCCCTCATCTAACCTAGAAACAATCAAATACTTTGAAATCTGATCAGCCAACAGCAGTATTAAAAATACTGCTGTAGCTAATAGATATTTAAAAACGTCAATTTTATTATTATTTTTCATAACAATGAATTTAATTATGCCTGAGTAAATGTAAATGGACTGCTTGAGTCTTTATTAATATCGTCCATGCTAGGTAATGAAGAAAATGCATCATAATCATCACCTGTCTTAGGTGCTGCAGCTGATGGCTTAGCTTCAGCTGCTGGCTTAGCATCTGTTGGTTCAGGAGCTGGTGCTGGCTCAGATGGCATTGCCTCAGCATCATCTACGATAATACCTGTTGTTGATCTCTCAACATCAAAGTTAAGTCCTGATGCATTAAGTCCATCATCATCAAGTTCTTCAGCAGCAGAATCAAATGCATTGATTCTTTCATTTGCATCTGAAACAGCTTTCTTATTCTTTGCAACAACTGAATCTGCATCTTCTTTAGCAACCTTAATTCCATCAACCTTTACATCAAAATCATCAGCTTCAACAGCCTTAAGATTCTTATTTAACATCTCCTTGAACTGATCCTTATATGAAGCATAAAGACCATCAAGTTTTTCAACACTCTTGCTTAATCCTTCTAATTCAGCAGTCTTATCTGAGAGCATGTTCTCAGCTTTTACTTCAGCTTCGCTAATAATCTTAGCTGACTTCTCTTCTGCATCCTTAACCATCTTGTCTGCTTTTGCCTGAGACTCACTAACAAGTGAAGTTGACTTTGTGTTAGCATCAGACAAAATTGTCTCTGATTCCTTCTTTGCTGATGCAAGAATTTCATCAGCCTCAGACTGTACTACAGATAATTTTGAGTTTGCTTCTTCTAATTTATCATTAGCTTCCTTCTGAATTGCCTCTGCCTGTGCGTTAGCGCTATTGATAATATTATCTCTTTCTTCATTTGTGGAAGCCATAGCGGCATCAACCTGTTCCTGAACCTTGGCGTTAACATTCTCAGCATCTGAATTAGCCTTTGTAATTGTCTCATTAGCCTGTGCTTCAGCTTCTGCGATAATCTTATTAGCTTCTTCCTGTGCATCAGCGAGTTTCTTCTCTGCATCCTGCTCTGATTTTATAAGGAGTTTCTGCAATGTAGATTCCTGCTCCTTATAATGCTGATTTGTTACACTCAATTCGGCAACCTTATTCTTTAACTCAGAATTTTCTTTAACCGTTGCCTCCCAACTCATACGAATTTCTTCAAGGAAATCATCTGTCTCCTTTTTGTTGTAACCGCCCATACCTCCGGCTTTAATGTTGTGATTCTGAATGTCATTTGGTGTTAATGCCATAATAAATTACCCTCCTCATTTAATTTTATATTGTAAACCTCTTAAAAAAAGCTACTTAATTATCACCAATTTGATGATCTTTGTGAACCATTATTATAGATTGTATCGCTAAAATTATTACCCGTTGTTAGTTCACCAGTAATTTCAACATTACCAGGTGTAAACAAGAGAACAAACAAAGATGCTTTACATACATCGCCATCCATAGCGTAAACACATCCAGATACAATATCTATAATTCTTTGTGCTTCATATTCACCTATTCCCTCAAGGTTAACAAGCACTGGTTTCCCCTCTTTAATGATATCGCAAATCTTTGCAGAATCATCACTATTTTTAGGTCTCTGAGTTTGAATCTCAAATTCTACTTCATGACCATTATCATTTCTTAATGCAACTACTTTTCCTGTTTCTCTATTTCTAGTAATCACTGATTTTCTGCTGTTCCTTTCTCTACGACTAGATGATACATAAGAATCATTAGTAGGAACATCTTCCTCTTCAGCTCTACTTTGATTTCTTCTGGATGAAAAACGACTTTCAGAACGTCTTTTAATAGGTTCTTCTTCTACTTCATCCTCAGAATAAGGTTCATCAAAGTAATCATCATCATAGATATCTTCTTCATCATCATATTCGTCGTTTCCACCAAAGCTGAAAACAGTCATCATTTTGTCTAAAAACTTAGCCATCGATCAGATTTTCCTTCCTTCCATAATCTCTTTCCCCAAATATTCCGGTACCAACTCTAACATAAGTTGCACCTTCTTCAATAGCCACCTCATAGTCTCCGGTCATTCCCATAGAGAGAACACCCATATCTATATTATCAATGTTTTTTTGTCTAATGTCAACTGCCAATTCACTTAATTTTCTAAAAAATTTACGGTTTTCTTCAGGATTTGAAGTGTATGGAGCGATTGTCATAAGACCCTTTACATGTATGTTGCTTAATTTAGAAATATCTTCCACTAAACTAAGCGTATTTTCAACGCTAACACCGAATTTTGTATCCTCCTGAGCCACATTAACTTCAATCAAAATATCTGAGATAACATTCTTTTTAATACTCTCTTTGTTAATCTCCTCTGCAAGATGAAGTGAATCAACTGAATGAATGAGTTTAGCTCTTCCAACAACATACTTTACTTTATTGGTTTGAAGATGACCGATAAAATGCCATTCGAGATTATCAGGTAAAACTTCTGACTTATCTCTCATTTCCTGAGCCTTATTTTCACCAAAAATATGAGCACCTGCTTCAATTGCCTCTTTAATCTTTGATACTGGCTTAGTCTTACTAACAGAAATTAGAGTTACAGAAGATGTATCTCTTCCACTTCTCTCACAAGCAGCCTTAATATTCTTATTAACCTGCTCAAGATTTTCTTTAATTGAACACATAACAATCCCCTTATTTATAATTAATATATTAATTCGCCTTCCTTTAATTTGTCTGCATTTAAAACAATGTGATCATAAAGAGAAAGACCATATGAATTATCCCCTCTAACAATAATGTATTCAGGGTTTTCATATATAATATCAATCATATTAAACTTACAATATCCATAGTTACAATTGTAAACACCTTTAACCTTTATTGGATCATCTAAAACAAAGGTTGTGCCAGAAATCGAACCAGGATTTGATGAATCATATCCACCAACAGTAACAAGCCTTGATAAGCCTTCACCATCAACTAAATAAGTATCTGTTTCCGAATCATATTTATATATTTCAATAAGAACTTTTGAAACCTTATTTGTTTCAACATTGCCTTTTTTATCAGTGGTAATTCCAACTGCACTCACACAATTAGAACCATTCTCATCAACAGACATAATATCCGATGGAACTCTGTATACCTCTTTTGAACAGATAGATGAAACAGGTATTTTTAAACCTTCTGCACTATTAAGATTAATCTGGATATCAATAAACCTATCATCAATATATTGAACCATATAATCACTTAAATAGAAGCAGGCGTATGATTCATCATCCATCTTAAAGGTAACAGTATTGTATGGATAAATCTTTATATTATCATTCTTAATTGTAATGCTAATGCTATCTTCGTTATTTAATTCTTCAAACTGCTCTTCGCTAATTTTGCAAACAATAGACCATTTATCACTTGTGACAAGCTTATAAGCAGGTGAACCTTCTTCAATATAGTCAGTTGATTTTAAAACTTCCCATGAATCAGTCATGTTCTTAAAATTATCAGGAGTAAGATTCTTTAGGTTTAAATCTTCTAAACCGTCAGAAAGGTACGAAATAATACCTGTTTTATCACTCTTAACAACCTGAAACGAAGAATTTTTACTGTTTTTATTAATTAGCTTATTAATTTTCTTTGAAGCTGCTTGAATCGATAACTGCTCAGCTGTATTGGATAATCGATATTTAAAATCATAGATTGTATTAAAATCAGATTTAGTATAGCCTTCAACAAAATTACTAATATCATATCTAATATCTCTAACAACAGTCTTATCAAGCTTTGCATCAGAAATATTTTCATTAATTGCTTGAAAAACAGAACCATCCTCATCAACTGAATATACAACACTATTTACGCCAACTTTTTCACCTTCACTTAGGTAAAAATTTAAATATCCACTAAGTTCAGTTGATACAAGTTTTTCATTTCTAAGAATAATACCTCTTAATGTATCATTATCAGAAACATCCTTTTTAACAACTTCATAAACAGAAACATGTTCTTCTGTAAATGCACTAAATACAAGATATAAAATATAGCCAACAATAATGAGTATAATAATAGCTGCCGCAGGATTAATTTTTTTTCTAAATTTTACAATTTTATCACCGTCATTACTAGGCAAAACCTCACCTCAAATCCCCTAATTTATTGTATATCACCTTAACTAATATATGATAAAAGCTCATTCATTTGAGAGTACAACTGATATGAATCTCCAGCATGGAATATTATTGAAATATAATAATTATCCGATTTATCTTTGCTATATAAAGCAAGACAGCATCCTGCATCTGATGTTGTACCAGTTTTACCACCAATAACATGAACATTTGCAGGTGGCTGAAGCGAACCTGAAACATAGCTATTTGTGGTTGTAACTATCATTGTATGACTTTCTTTTGCAGCATTTTTATATGGCACCTCATATCTAGAGGTATTAATAATCTTTCTGAATATATTATATGTAACCGCCTGTCTGAAAATAAGATACATATCATATGCTGTTGTGTAATGGTCCTTATCATGAAGACCATTAGCATTTACAAAATGAGAATTCACACAGCCAATATCCATAGCCTTTTGATTCATCATCTCATAGAATGTATCAACATCTCCACCGACGTGTTCAGCAATTGCATATGCCGCATCATTACCCGAAAAAATAAGCATACAATACAAAAGATTTTTAAGAGAAATCTTATCTCCTTCATCAAAACCACAAAGTACCGCGCCATCTTCTTCTATATGGGTAGCATCATAGCTAAAGGTAACCTTTTCATTTAAGCTACAATTTTCTAATGCAACAAGAGCAGTTAAAACCTTAGTAACACTGGCAGGATAAATCTTTGCATACATATCCTTTTCATAAAGCATTTCACCAGTAGTTTCATTTAAAACCAAAGCAGAGTATGAAGTAATATTTTCATTATCTTCAAAGGAAACACTAGAATCAACGACACATACACCATCTGATAAATAATCTAATGCATCAGATTCTTTCATATCGCTTTGTTTTTCAGTATCACCAAGACTGGCAATACTTCCATCTAAAAGTTCACTTTTCTCAACCTTACATCCTGTAAAATTAAATAAAACAACAGAAAAAATCATGAAAAAGACTATTTTCTTCTGAAATAATCTTTTTATATTTTTATTGCTCATTTCTTACAGCTTCCCTCCATTCAAGATCGCCTCTTTCAAGAGCCTTAATTAAAAGCTCAGCTGTTGCAAGATTTGTAGCAAAAGGAATGTTATAAGTATCACAAAGATGAATTACGTTATAAACATCTGGTTCATTCGGTTTTGTAGACATAGGATCTCTTAAAAATATAACCATATCTATCAAATTCTGCTCAATCTGAGTTGCAAGCTGTTGTTCCCCACCAACATGGCCTGCTAAATACTTATGAACCGTTAAATTTGTAACCTGTTCAATCAATCGTCCTGTTGTTCCAGTTGCATATAAATCATGCTTGCTTAGAATACCTCTGTATGCAATGGCTAAATTTTGCATCAGAGTTTTTTTAGTATCATGTGCTACCAATCCAATATTCATGATAATCCCCTCTCAAAAATCCCAAAGTAAACCCAAAATCAACCCTTATTCTAGCATATTTCATAGGATTCTTCAATAAAAAACTTACATAAACCTAATCAATTTTTTGATTAATAATCATAATCCATACCAACATTTTGAGCCTTAAGTTTGAGACCACCTTTACTTGATTTAGCCGGCTGAATACTAATGTTAATTAACAATCCTATGGCAATCATCGATGATATCATGGAACTTAAACCTTGACTAATAAAAGGAAGTGGTAATCCGGTATTTGGAAAGATAAATGATGATACTGAAATATTCGTAAATACCTGGAACATAAACATAGCTCCAATACCCATTGCAATAATTTTTCCTTGGAAGTCAGAGGCGTTATGTGCAATTCTAAAACATCTAATTACTAGTAAGGCAAATAGGATAATTACTAGTAGACTACCTAAGAATCCAAACTCCTCTCCTATTACACTCCAAATAAAGTCACTTTCATTTACGCCGACGGAATTATAAAGTCTTGTAGCATCCTCACCTGAGTCCGTCAAATACTTACCATAAAGACCACCCGAAGCAATTGCACTTACAGAATGAAGCTGCTGATAGTTTATGTCAGTAAACTGTGCATCAGTAGGATTTAACCATCCAATAATCCTTCGATACTGATACACATGCCATAACTTTTTGTATGTGAACGAATAACTCCTAGTACAATACCAAAAGATTGCAACTAAAAATGGAGTTGGAATACCGAAAACTATTCCCATATTTTTGTATGGAATGTTTGCCGTAAACATTACCACTATCATCACAAAGAAAATAACCAAACTAGAAGAAAGGTCAGGCTGAGTAAGTACGGCAAACATAGGAATCAGTGTTAAAACAATAATAATAAAGATTGTTGAAATCTGAGTAAGCTTTCTTTGCAATCTTAAAACTAGCCAAGCTATAAAAAGAATATAAATAATCTTTAATAACTCAGATGGCTGAAAGGTAATTGGTCCAAATTTAATCCATCTATAGGCTTCTGTAGAAAGGTCGGTACCAATTGGTGAACGAGTCAACAAAGTCAAAATAATACCAAATACATAGTAGAACAATGCAAATTGACAAATAAAATGATAATCAACAAAGGTTAATATAATGATTATAAAGAAACCAAGGGCAATACCCATATATTGGCTCTTCATATAGCTCATACCTTGATTAACACCATCAATAACCTTGTTTTGACCTGCAAGCTTCAGCGTGAAAGCACCAAAGTTACTTAAGATAAAAACAATTATGAGAGTGATAAAATCTATTCTTTTCCAATCATAATTTTTTAATTTCTTAATCATGTTTTCCTCTTTTCAAAAAACAAAGGTTCTGGGGATAAATCCCTATGTTACAATTAATCAGTTCTCGCATTAGAGCTTGCTCTTTCTTTAACCTCACCAGACATCTTCTTCTTGTTAAAGTAATATTTATAGACGTCAGATGCAAGATAAGCTGCATTTGCAGATGTGTAACCATTAGGAATAACACAGGTTACTGAAATATCAGGATCACTATAAGGCGCATAGGAAACAAAGTATGCATGGTTTGCATGGAATACAGTCTGCTGAGCTGTACCTGTCTTACCAGCAACCTTAGTTTTTAATCCATCAAAATAACTCTTTATAGTGCTATTGTTATCATTAACAACCATATACATACCAGAATGAACAGCATCCCAGGTTGTTTGAGCAATCTCAATCTCATTCTTTACCTTAGCTGAATTCTTAAGTATAGTCTTACCCTTATAATCTTTAATCTTATCAATTAATGTTAGATTAAAGGTTGTTCCACTATTTGCAACAGCAGAAACATACCTAGATAGCTGAATTGGAGCAAAAGCATGTGTAGCCTGACCAATTGCAGATCTAACAGCATCAGTCTTGGAAAATTGAGGGTCAGCCTCTTGAACTTCAACTCCAGAGGTACTTGTTAAACCAAATTCCTTAGCATATTTCTTTAGTTTTTCAAGACCAACCTCATTCTTTACGTATCCATTTGAATCAGTTCCACTAAGTCTATATCCAACCTCATAGAAGAAATAGTTACATGAATCTCGAATAGCCTGGCTAACATTAATATCTCCATGAGAAATAGTAGACCAATCCTTAGGTGAAGGAGAAATTTTTGTAAAGTAAGTTCTATCATAAATCGTTTCACCCGGAGAAATCACACCCTCTTCCAAACCAGTTACCGCAGAAACAATCTTAAAGGTAGAACCTGGCGCAAGTTTTTCCTGTGTAGGTCTATTTAAAAGTGGTGATGATTTAGTTTCAAGCAGGTAATTATTGTAATATGATGAATCGACCTTATTAGCAAGTTTATTATTATCATAACTAGGATAAGTAACCATTGCCTTAACTACACCAGTATTAACATCCGTAACAACAATAGAACCAGAACATGGGTCAAGTCCTAATTGTCCAGGTGTAATTTCAAGTTTTTTAATTTCATTAATCATAAATGAATAAGGTGAAATCACATGTTTCTTAAGTTGATTATATTTGCTTTCATTGAATTTTATATCACCCTGATCATATAGCAATAAACAACATTCAGTTCCAGTAATATCATAATCATAAATCATTTCTGAATAAACAAGCTTAGAAAAACTTTTTTCCTTCTTAAACTGCTTAAAGCTATATTTTAAAAGGCTATTGTAAATCTCTTTATTGCTATAATAATTTTCACCAAGATTTAAAACACTTAAATCCATCCAATTCATGGTAATAGCATATTGTATAAACTTGCTTAAACTTATTTTTTCATTATAGTAAGCTTCATATGTATCATCAGATGTATCAATCTCAGATACCAAAAGTATTCCATTATCTGCAAGGAAATCATAGAAATAATCTACATAATCCTGTCTAGAACCTTTAATATCTTTACCAGTAACCTTACTATCATAACCTAAGTCAGATTCAAGCTTTTTAAATGCTTTTTTACGTTTTTCTAAAAATCTTTTATGAACCTTTTTCTCAAGTTTTGAAGCATTCTTATCAGTAAAACGATTACAATTTATAATATTATTTTGGAATAATGCATCATAAACATCATTAATAGGAATCAAAATATCCGAAGAACTATGTCCCCTTGTTCCTGCATTACTACCAGTTTGTATCTTAGAAATAAGGATAGATGCCAAATGCTCTTCAAGTAGTTTGAAGCACTCTACTTGGAGTTTTGAATCAATAGTTAAATACAGATTATTACCAGGCCTTGCAACCTCGACACTCGCAACAGAAACAATTCGGCTTGTAGAAACATCGATAGTAAGCTCTTCCTCACCCTTTTTTCCCTTTAGATAATCCTCATATTCACTTTCAAGACCAGATAGACCAATCTGATCATCCTGTGTATAATCACTATCCTCTCCTGCTTCTTCAAGTTTTTCAGAAGTAATAGCACCCGTATATCCAAGCATATGGGCAAAATATTTACTTTTCTTATATACTCTCTTTGTATCTTCTACAACTTCAACACCAGGGATAATATCAGAATTTTCCTTGATTGTAGCAATTGTTTTTTCATCAACGTTTTTAGAAATAATAATGCTTTCAAACTCTTTAAAACGATTGATAAACATAGCATATCTAAGGGTCATTATTTTAAGTGCATCTTCATCAGAATATTCATCACCGATACCAAAACTAGTATTCGCAGCATTTGGCTCATCTCTTAAATAATCAAAAAGCTCTTCGGCACTCATATCCTTCTTTTTACGAGCGGCTTCATCAGTTTCAAAATCCGAAACACCACCAGCCAAACCAAAGGCTTCAGCCTTATTTCTTAAAAGCTCATTTCCTTCGATATTATAAACTAACTTTCCCTTTTTGTTAAATTCAATAAAGAAGTCTACATCCAAGTCACTATTATTTGCCTCGAGAATTTTAATAAGTTTATAGAGAACCTCATTCTTTTCGTCTGAATCCATATCAGAAAGCTTCCCATAATCTTGCAAAACAATATTATAAGCTAATTGATTATAAGCAAGTAAAACTCCGTTACAATCATAGATATTTCCACGAACTGCTTTTATCTCACGACTCTGGATTTTATTCTCTTTTGCAACATCTTCATAGGTATCCTGTTGAATAATTTGTAGATTTAAAAGACGAAAAATAAGGCACACAAAAAGAACACCGTAGATTGCCATTGCAAGCCACAGCCTGTTATTAAAAAACTTTTTTAATCCTTCTTTTATATCATCAAACATCTGTCAATGCCTCTTAATCACCATAACTAAATTTAATATAAATTATATATCATTATCTTCAAATTCTTTAATATTAATTGGATATTTCATAGCAGGATGAAATTTTGAATCCATCCATTTAACAAACAAATAAATAAAAGTACCAATAATAATTGTATAAATAGTTTCAGGTATAATAACTTCTTTTAAATATGTGAAAAATTCAATCTTTCCCCTCATTAAAAAATAACAAATATAATAAAAGAAGTTGAAAAGCAAATCACTTAAACCTAAAACAGCCATTGGAACATAAATATCCTGTTTAAAATAAAGATTTCTAGTTGTTCCTGTAATATATCCAACTACACTATATAAAATAATACTTACTCCAATTACTCGGTTATATAAAACATCAACCAAAAATCCAGAAACAACTCCAGCAAACATGCCTTCTTTAGGTCCATACATAAAAGCGAAAATCGTTGTAACTGCAAGAATTAAATTTGGAGCAACACCAAAAGGTCTTAAATACTCAAATACGGTTGTTTGAAGTACAAACATAATAACAACCATTATAAAAGCGCTGATATATTTTTTCACTTTAAAATATCCTCCAAATCGTCTGAATCCTTAAGTTCTGTAATAACAAGAACCATATCCAAACTCTGAAAATCCACAGCAGGAACTAATTCGCCAGATAAAGTAAGATTTGAAGAATTCTTAGTTATATTTTTAGAATAACCAATAAGGATTCCAGGTAGATATCTATCACTAATTTGTGAGGTTACTACTGGATCTCCATCTTCTATTACTTCATCAGTTGTAATATTGGTAATTTTAATGGAACCATTATTAATTCCAGATAAAGAACCACTAACTATACAACTATCTTCAGTTTTCAAAAATGTACCAGAAACGTTACTTTCATCATCGATAATTGACCTTACCCTGGAATAGGAATTATTAACCTCTGTGACTATTCCAACAAGTCCACCATCAGCAAGAACATTCTGATTCTTTTTAATTCCATCATCAGAACCTTTATCGATAACGAATGAATTATACCAATTATCACCATCAGAACTAATAACTCTCGCTGCAACCTTCGGATAATCAGCATATTCCTCATCTAAATCATAGAGCTGTCTAAAGGTTTCAAGCTCATACTTATCTCTTTCAAGAAGCTGATTTTCTTCAGAAAGTTCGCTAATCTGGCTTTTTAATTTTTTATTTTCTTTAACAAGTGATTCCATCGTATCGATATAATCTATCCTGTCATTAATCATTACACCAATACTGTTAATAGCCTTTTGCATAGGCATTACAACTTGACTAACAGCATTTCTGACAGGAACCATCTTATCCTGAAACCTAAATGAAATAATCGCAAAAATAGTACAAACAACTATAAGAACAATTAAAATATATTTAGGATCGATGGAAATATTGTTTCTTTGTCTAAGCTTCATCTGTAAAAAAATCCTCCAATCAATACAGTGACAAAGCGTATTTCTGAGCTATCTTAGGATTTTCCACTAAAACACCTAAGCCGGAAATTACAGTTCTTTGAGCGTGTTTTGTTGAATTAACCTTAATCATGGTTTCATTTGCAAGGAATTGATCCATTCCACTCACCCAAGAAGAACCACCAGTAAGATAAATTCCATTTTCTTTAATAGAATGAGTAATCTCTGGAGGTGTATGTTCAAAAATTGATTTTGTCTGTACAGCTATATCTGAAATTACATTTGAAATAAATGGATAAATTTCAGAAGAAGAAATCTTAATTTCACCAGGTAAACCAGTTAAAACATTTCTTCCAAAAGCTGTCACTTCCTTTTCATCATTTGTAGCACTAACCAAAACCTTTTTAAGGTTTTCAGCAGTTCTTCTTCCAATAACAAAATTATAATTCTTTCTAACATAGTTAAGAATTTGCATATCAAAATAGTTTCCTCCAAAAGGAAGAAGCTTTGTTACAATAATACCGCCACTTGCGAGAATAGAAATTTCAGTAGTATCGGCACCCATATTAACAACAAGAATTCCTGAAGATGAATCTAAATCAATACCAAGACCTAAAACATCACAAATAGGTTTATCAATAAGCTTTACATTCTTTGGTTTTCCCTGACCTTCTGTAACAACCTGTTTAAAGGCCCTCTTATCAACCTCACTAAAATCAGCAGGAACAGCGATATAGAACTCAGAACCCTTAAGCTTTGGAGTTCCTGAGACCTTTTCAGCCATAAAATCCCAAAGCTTAATCATATCATCCAAATCAGCTACAGCACCATTTTTCATAGGAAAATTAACATGAATACTATCTGGTGATTTTTCAAACATTTCATAAGCTCTATCACCCATGGCGATAGGTCTTTTATCTTCATTTTTACCAACAGTAGCAATCACATTATGTTCATTCATAATGATACCGTCTTTTTTTCTATATATCTTAATAGTACCGGTTCCAAAATCTATCCCATAAACCTTTTGAGCCATACTAAATATCCCTCCGCAAATTCTAATAATTATATTATCAATCTGAAATATAACCTTGATTTCTTAAACTCACATATTTATTATCACCAATAATTATGTGATCCAAAAAGTTGATTCCTACAATTCTTGAAGTCTTTTTTATTGCACAGGTAATATCAATATCATCCTTACTTGGTGTAGGATTTCCCGATGGATGATTATGAAGAATAATTATACTAACAGCTTTATATTTTAAAGCGTTATAAAAAATCTCCTTAGGTGTAATAAGCGCTGCATTAAATGAACCATGCGATAATTCAATTTCTCTTATTAAATCGTTCCTTGTATTTAATAAGATTAAAATTACCTTTTCTGTCTCGCATTGTCTAAGAGTATTCATATAATACTTAGCTATTGTTTCTGAATCACTAAAGTTTTCGGTCTTTTCATAAATATCAGACTTAATAATCCTCTTAGCAATTTCTCCTATGCATCGAAGTAAAATAACCTTTACTTCTCCAATTCCTTCGATTGAAGTTAACTCCTCAAGTTCACCTGATAAAAGTCCTGATATGCTTTTCCCAGGTAAATGGTTTAAAACTTCAAAAGCTAACTGCTCGGAATTCTTATTCTTAGTTCCATTTCTAAGAATAACAGCTAGCAATTCTGCATCATTCAGAGACTCTGCACCATATAGTTTACATCTTTCATATGGCCTTCTGAGCTCTGGTAGCTCCTTCATGGTGACATTGTTTTTTATATCCATAAAACTCCTCTCACCATGCAGTAATTCTATTTTCAAATTGTCATTCTATCACAAAGCATAACCTTTTGTAAAGACATAGCAATACCAAACTTTGCACTTTCATATGTGAGACCACCCTGGAAATATACAGCATAAGGCTCTTCTAGTGGACCATCAGCAGAAAGTTCGATTGACGAACCTTGAATAAAGGCACCAGCCGCCATAATAACATCACTGTGATAACCTGGCATCGCATATGGTTCTGGTGAAACAAATGAATCAACAGGAGACGCACCCTGAATTCCATTACAAAAAGCAATAAGCTTATCTGCTGAATTTAAACATACAGCCTGAATAATATCGGTTCTTTTTTCATCTGCAGGTGGAACTGCTTTATATCCCTCTCCTTCATAAAGCTTTGCTGCAAGAATTGCTGCCTTAAGTGCTCCAGCAGTAACTATAGGTGCCATAAAAAATCCTTGGAAAAAGCTTCTATTTAAACCAAGCGTCGCACCAACTTCTTTTCCAAGTCCAGGAGCACTTAGTCTGTTTGCACAAAGTTCAATAATATCATCTCTACCTGCAATATATCCTCCAATAGGAGCAAGTCCACCACCTGGATTCTTTATTAATGAACCAACAATTAAATCAGCTCCAACTTCAGATGGCTCTGTTAATTCAACAAATTCACCATAGCAATTGTCAACCATAATATATAAATCATTATTTATATTCTTAATAAAAGAAATTAACTCTCCGATTCTTTCAACAGTATAAGAACTTCTAGTCTCATATCCTTTTGACCTTTGAATCTCAACAAGCTTAATCTCAGGATGTTCCTCTAAAGTCTTACGAATTGCATCATAATCAAATTCGCCCTCTTCAGTTAAATCAACTTCTTTATAAGTTATTCCAAACTCCTTTAAGGATCCTGGTGGATTATCTTCCTTAAGACCAATAACACCCTCTAAGGTATCGTAAGGTCTTCCAGCAGGGCAAAACATCATGTCACCCGGTCTAAGAAGTGCTGAAAGCGCAATAGTCAGAGCATGTGTACCACAGGTAATACTAGGTCTAACTAAGGCTGATTCAGTTTTAAATACATTTGCATAGACTTTTTCTAGAACCTCTCTTCCAAGATCGTCATAGCCATAGCCTGTACTAGATTCCATACAACCAGCACTTACTCTTGCTTCTCTAAAGGCATTTAAAACTTTCAATTGATTTAACTCTGCTCTTTTATCAATCTCTGAAAATCTTTCCTTTAACTCTTCCTCATACTTACTAATCTTATCAATAATTTCTTCTGATATACCCTGTTCTAAATAAATCTCTTTTAATGTCATAATTCTTATTCCTTTTTATATTCTTTCCATAATGTATTCAATCATATAGTCACTTACACTAATACCATTACATTCACTAATAACCTTGAAATGAGCATTGGAATTTACTTCACAAACAATATCAGCATAGTTTTTCATCCCAGAAAACATAAGATCAACTCCTGCAAAATCCAATCCTAAGGCTCTTGCAGCATTAAGTGCGAGTTTTATTTCTTCATCACAAGGCTCATAAGGTGTTGCAGTTCCACCATTTGTAACATTAGAACGAAAATCCCCCTTTTCATTATTTCGATACATTGATGCAACTACTCTATCCCCAACAATTTGGATCCTAACATCCCTACCTCTACTATTTTCAATAAATTCCTGGCAAATAACTGGTCTAGATTTAGTTTTTTTAATTGTACTTAGAACTTCATCTTTATTATTTACTAGATAAACTTGAGAACCAAAGGAACCAAAACACTCCTTCATAACAAAAGGAAATGAAAATTCCTTTAAAATACTGTCCAAAAAATCATAATCTGTATATCCAATATTTTCATATGTCATAGGAAGTATAACAGTTTTAGGAAATGGAATATGTTCATTAGATGAGTGTGTGAGATTCCAATCATATAGTCTTAAATATGTTTCATATTTATCATCAGAAGCCTTAATAGAATCAATCGAATTAAAAACCCTTGTCTTGGTATTTTTTAGATACCTTTCAAGGGTATATCCAAGTCGAATATCCTTATCTCCCATCACAATAAAATCATAGGAATCTAAGTTATTTAATATAGTATCTGAAGTCTTATTGTCGGAAAGGCTAATATAAAAATCAGCATTTCCAACACTATCAACTTCAATATCATATTTCTTACAACTATTTTCAAGATATTCAACAAGTTCAGAATATTTTTTTCCATTCAAAAAAGAATTATATATAATTAAACCCTTTTTCTTAGACATTAGAATCGTCTCCTAAATCATTAGTATTAACTTCTTCTTCAGATTCACTTGAAGTGCCTTCTTCATCCTGTGAATCTCCAGAGCTAATTCCAAGAATCTTATCAAGTTCCTCCATGGTAACAAGAACCTGTCTAGGTTTAGTACCCTCACTAGGACCTACAATACCAGCGTCACAAAGTTCATCAAGAATTCTACCAGCCCTATTGAAGCCAATCTTAAACCTTCTTTGTAATTGTCCTGCAGAAGCTCTTTCTGACTCTATACAGAATCTTGCACATTGTTCAAAGTACTCATCTCGGGATGGTTCATCACTAGATTCTTTACTTCCACCAACGCTATCTGCAGTAACAGTAACCTTAGTTACATTTTTATCATAAACTGGTTTTTCGTTATTTTCTTTAATAAAGTCAATAACTCTTTCTATCTCCTCATCCTTTAAGAAACTTCCCTGAAGTCTGTCTGGTTCAGATTTTCCAGATGGTAAGAAAAGCATATCACCATGACCAATTAGTCTCTCCGCTCCTGCCATATCAAGGATTGTTCTTGAATCTATTGCAGATGAAGTTGAAAAAGCAATTCTTGAAGGAATATTTGCCTTGATAACACCTGTAATAACATTAACAGATGGCCTCTGAGTTGCAAGAACAAGATGTATACCAGCCGCTCTTGCTAGCTGTGCAATACGACAAACGGCATCTTCAACTTCTTTTGATGCAACCATCATAAGGTCTGCAAACTCGTCTACAATAATGACAAGCGAAGGCATCTTTTCATATCCAGCTTCAGCAGCATTTTCTTCCTTACTAACCTTATCATTATAACCTTTAATATTACGAACACCTAAGTCCTTAAATAATTTATATCTCTTCATCATTTCCTGAACAGCCCAATTTAAAGAAGCAGCAGCCTCTCTGGCATCAGTTACTACAGGACAGAATAGATGTGGAATTCCATTATAAACAGAAAGTTCAACTACCTTAGGATCAATCATAATAAGCTTAAGTTCATCAGGACTATATTTAAAGAGAAGACTCATTATAAGTGTATTGATACATACTGATTTACCAGAACCAGTTGCACCCGCAATAAGCAAGTGAGGCATCTTTGCAATATCACTCACAATGATTTGTCCATAAATATCTTTACCAACAGCAAAAGCTATTCCAGCTTTTGAATCTGTAAACGACCTATCTTCTATTAATTCTCTAAAGTATACTGAATTTGGTGAACTACTTGGAATCTCAATACCTACAGCTGATTTACCAGGAATAGGTGCCTCAATTCTAATATTAGATACTGCAAGACTAAGCTTAATATCATCAATTAATGAAGTAATCCTGGAAACCTTAACACCAACTTCAGGTTTTAATTCAAATCTTGTAACAGTAGGTCCACAGGTAACATTTTCAACCGTAACATTTACACCAAAACTCTTTAATGTATCTTCTAACTTATTTGCCATTGCTGTAAGTTCAGCATTTGAATTTCCCTGATTAACTGCTTTTGGAATTGGATCAAGTAAAGAAACCGGTGGTTTTACATATTCAGTAACAGTGTTAGCGTTTCCTGCTTCCTCTAAAAGCTTTTCAAAATCTTTTAGTTTCTCATCGCTTTCTGCAGTATTTTCTGTCTTAGAACTTGTCCTTGAAGAAGCACTTCTAGTTGAAGAACTTCTAGATTTACTAGCAGAATTCTTAGATTCATCAGATTCCTTAGCTTTTTTACTTCTTGAATCCACCATATTAATATCAGTTAAATCAGGAATATCACCATAATCATCCTCAGATAAATCTGTGTTATTTGAATTAATAATATTTAATGTTTTTTTAGGTGTTTCCTGCAATGTATTTTCAGGAATATTTTCTACTTGATTAGACGCACTAGAAGAAACACTTGGTTTTCCCTTTGCAGATGGCTTAGTATTCTTTCTTTCAAGAGAGGAATCATCAGCCTTACCCTTGTTTCTTTCTGCTTCAACCTGATTATGAAAATCCTTCTTTCTCTCTCTTTCACCCTTGTTCTCATCAATTTCAAAGAAAGAAAAATGACTCTTATTAGAGCTTTCCTGATTAGAATTATTCTGATTAGACTCCTTTTGATTAGAATTATTCTTAATATTATTCTTACTTGAATTATTCTTATCAACAAGTGAATAATTAGGAGTTTGATAATTATCTAAATCCTTATCTTCATTAATAATTCTTTCTTTTTCAAGCATTTCCTTCTCATATTCATTTCTCTTTCTAATATGAGCAACAAAATCCTTACCAAATCCAGCAAATAAACTAATAATAAATCCAACTATACAAACAAAAATACTTCCTACAATACCAAAAATATTTCTAATTACACCACCTATAGCGTCACAGATAATTCCTCCGCTACTCATTCCAAGATTACAAACATCTTCAAAGGCTGCATATAAACTTTCAAAAAAGTTTCCACGAATGCCATTATTACTATGATAATAATCCGCCAATGTAAGACTTTCTGATATATTTTGAATCATACATTCAAAAAAGAAAACAGCCATCGAAACACCAATTATCCATCTTGTAATCTTTGATGCATTTTGTTTTCCAGGATTTGCAAAATATAAAATAACGCAAAGAAGTGTAGCAAGCGGAATAAGCCACGCTGCCCATCCAAAGATACCAAAAAACAATCCAGTAAATACTGTGCCTATTTTATACATCGCACCCAAAAAACACATATATAAAAATATAGTTATAACAAATAAAAGAATTAAAACCATACTTTTATTAAATGCTTTTTTATCATGAAAATCATCTAATTCATCGACAGATTTACGGTATTCTTCTTTTTTAGCTTTTGCTTTAGCCGCACTATTTCTAGATGAACTACTATTCTTTCTAGAACCAGTTGTAGATTTTTTTGTAGTAGTTCTCTTTGTCGATGAAGACGACTTTCTAGTATTACCCTTCCCCGATGAACTCGAGGAAGTGGTTTTCTTTTTAGTGGTTGTTGCCATTACTATCCCCTTTTACATAATTCTAATCTTTACTGCAAAAGCATAAATCGTTCTTCCAAAAGGAAACTCATATAGCTCTGCCTTACTTAACGCCTTAAATCTAAGTACTCCAACGAAGTAAACTGTTATTCCTATAAATATAGAAACTAATACAGAAACAACTAATATCTTTGTTAGCTTAAATAATATAAAGTAGATTCCAAAGGTTATTATTCCCATCACAATAGATACAACAAATGGAATAATAAATGTTGTCTTAAGTTCCTGAGATATTCCCAAATACTTTTTAACAGAAAAAGCATTCAATATACAAACTACAATAGGATAAGTTACATTACCAATAACAAGTGAAAATGCACCTAGTGGTGTGAAAAGTAAAAGTACTGTAACTAAAACCACATGAATTACTAATGAAATAGCTGCATTGAAAACAGGAACTGTCATCTTATTTATACCCTGAAGTATTCCACTTGTTACGGTTGAAAGTGCATAGAAAATAATACAAATTGAACCATAAAGAAGCATTTGTCCTGCTATTTTATAATCAGAACCTCTAAATAAAAGTCTAATAATTGGTTCTCCAAGGACAGATAATCCAACTGCCGATGGAATCGCAATAATCATATTAAATTTAACAGCTAGATTAACACAACTCTTAACTGTAGTTTTCTCATGCTTAATATATGCCCTTACTAAACTAGGAATCATTGAAGATGCAATAGATGTTGATATTGCAATTGGTACATTAACTAAAAGTCTATATTTAGTACTATATATTCCCTGTAGAGTTTTAACTGCAAAATCTGTATAACCTCTTAAATCCATACATTTACTAAAGATAATTGTATCAAGAGTTCCGCTGATTTGATAAACAGTTTGACTAAGGATTATTGGTGTAACCGTTAAGAATACAAGCTTAACAGTATCTGACTTCGACATAATATTTTTTCTTTTATCATGTGAAAGCTTACGTTTATACATAGGCATGAAAAGAAGTAGAATTAATAAGAGAATAATAAATCCTGCAACAGCACCAATACAAGTTCCAAGTGTACCACCAGCAGCTCCCCATGCGCTAACATTCTTAGATGCACTATGAAGATTAACAAAATAAAATGCTGCAACCACACTAACAATTGCATTTACAATCTGTTCAACCAACTGCGAAAATGCAGTAGGAATCATTGTCTTATTTCCTTCAAAGAAACCTCTTAAAACACCCATCATTGCAACAACAAAAATAGTTGGAGCAAGAATTTTTAATGGAATACTAATTCCTGTATATTTTGTATATAGATTTTTTTCAATCCAATCAGCAAAGAAAAATAAAATGAGAGCGGCCGCTCCACCAGTACACATAGAAAATATATATGCAACCGAGAATACCCTTTGAGATTCTTTATATTTTTTAACAGCCATCTTTTCAGAAACCATTTTTGAAACAGCCATTGGCATAGCATTTGAAGAAAGAATCAACAAAAGACTATATAATTCGAAGGCTGGTGAATAAATACCATTTCCTTCATCCCCTATTATATTTGTAAGTGGAATTCTATAAATCATTCCAATAAGTCTAACTACAATACTAGTTAGAGCAAGTATACTTCCTTGTTTTAAAAAACTATTATTAGTTTGATTTGAAGACATAATATTTCCCCTTAATTAATCTAAGCTTCTCTAGTAATCTTTAAATTCTCAAGTATCTTACTTTGTTTATCTTCCATTACTACTCTTTCTTCATCTGTCATATGGTCGTACCCCAAAAGATGAAGCATGCTGTGAGCAACCAGAAAACAAATCTCTCTCCTTAAACTATGACCGTATTCCAAAGCCTGAGCTTTGGCTCTGTCAACAGAAATAATAATATCACCCAAGTTATACTCATTAGTTTCCATATCCAAAACACTAAATTTTACTTCTGGATCAGAAAGCACTGAAAAATCAGCAGGTAATCTATAATCAATCATCGGAAAACTCAAAACATCAGTCGGTGAATCAATATTTCTAAATTCACGATTAATTTTTTGAATCTTTTCGTTATTTGTGAAGCTAACTGAGACATAGATATCTAAGTCACAGTTTTCTGTTTTTAGAACCTCTAAAACAACAGCTTCTATATCTTTTTCATACTCAAATTCAAAATTATAATCTAATTCATTTTGAAAATCAATTGTCATAATATCTACCAAATCCTTAAAACAATCAATAGTAAATATAAATTATTTACTATACTTCTGAGTCTTATAGTTGGTCTTCTTTTTAGTAAGACGTTCCTCGTGTTTTTCATAGGCTTTAACAATTTTCTGAACCAAAGGATGTCTTACAACATCGACAGCGGTCAAGAAACTTACGCCTATTTCATCAATATTTTTAAGTATTTTTAAAGAATTGTCAAGACCTGATATTGCACCGTCAGGTAAATCCTTTTGTGAAAGGTCACCCGTTACAACAACCTTAGATCCAAAACCGATTCTTGTTAAAAACATTTTCATCTGTGCAGGTGTTGTATTCTGGGCTTCATCAAGTATGATAAAAGAATTATCTAATGTACGACCTCTCATATATGCAAGAGGTGCTACTTCAATTAATCCTTTCTCCACATTCTTTTGATATTGCTCGGCACCCATAATCTGATACAATGCATCATAGAGCGGTCTAAGATATGGATCAACCTTACTTTGTAAATCACCTGGAAGGAAACCAAGTTTTTCTCCAGCTTCAATCGCAGGTCTTGTTAGAATAATTCTCATAACCTCATCTTTTTTGAAAGCCTCAATAGCCATAGCCATTGCTAAATATGTTTTTCCCGTACCTGCAGGACCAACACCAAAGGTTATCATCTTATTCTTTATATTATCAACATAATTCTTTTGACCAAGTGTTTTAGGGGCAACAATTTTACCATTAACTGTATGGCAGATCACTTGAGAATTAAGGTTGCTAATTTTGATATCGCTGTGGTTATTGACGACAGAAAGAGCATAATTAACTGATTGCTCAGAAATCTCCTGTCCTCCTCTACGAAGTTCAATAAGTTCATCTATAACCTCACAGGCTGCCTTAACATTCTTTTCGTCTCCAGAAAAAATATTCACTCCATTATGAGACGAAAACTCAACATCTAGGTTCTTTTCAATCTTAGTGATATTAGCATCATAAACACCAATAATCTCATTTTGTATATCACCTGGAATAAAAATTTCTTTACTAAACTTTGAATCTGTTTCCAACTAAAATACTCCTCTCAAACATATATTTATAACTGGTTTTGTAATTTATATAAAAGGTTTAGTGCATCAATAGGTGTCATTCTAGATAAATCAGCATTTTTAATACTCTTAATAACCTTTAAATTTTTCTTATCTTCTGCTGATTCATTACCACCTACTCTTTGAGTACTCTTTTCATTATCTCCAGAAAGCATATCAAATAGAGTAATCTGCCCATTATCTTTATCTTTATCTAGATTTTTATTTTTAACAGCATTACCATTAAAATCAACCTTTGAATTATCTTTCTTTTCTACTGATTTACCCTCAAGCAAAGAAGTATTAGACCCTTGAACTTCAATTTCTTTAGCTTTTTGAAGTAAATCATTATCAACTAGCTGATCAACAATCTCAAAAGCCCTATCAAGAACCTTTTTAGGAACTCCAGCAAGTCTAGCTACCTGAATACCATAACTTTTATCAGCGCCGCCTTTAATGATTTTTCTGAGGAAAATTATATCCTCTCCCTGTTCTTTAACAGCTATACAATAATTATTAACACTATCTAGTTTTCCTTCTAGTTCAGTTAACTCATGGTAATGAGTTGCAAAAAGTGTTTTTGCGCCAATATAGTTAGGATCTGCTATATATTCAACAACAGCCCAAGCGATAGATAGGCCATCAAATGTAGATGTTCCTCTACCTATTTCATCCAGGATGATTAAACTATCACTAGTTGCATTTCTAAGAATATTAGCAACCTCTGTCATTTCAACCATAAATGTTGATTGACCACTTGATAAATCATCACTTGCACCAACTCTTGTAAATATTCTATCTACAATACCAATATGAGCTGACTCTGCTGGAACAAAGGAACCAATTTGAGCCATCAAGACAATAAGTGCTGTTTGCCTCATATATGTTGACTTACCAGCCATATTAGGACCAGTAATAATTGAAATCCTATGTCTTTCTTTATCTAAGAAGGTATCATTATCAATAAACTGACCATTAGGAATCATTTTCTCTACAACTGGATGACGAGCGTGTTTTAATTTAATCACACCATCATCAGACATTTCAGGACATACATAATGATTCTTCTCAGCTACAGTTGCAAGTGATGCAAACATATCTAACTTCGCAATTTCTTTAGCTGTTTTTTGAATTCTACCAATATTATCATAAAGTATCGATAAAATATCTGAATATAAAGTATATTCTAAATCATTAAGTCTGTCAGCAGCCCCAAGAATCGTATCTTCAAGTTCTTTTAATTTTGGAGTAGTATATCTCTCAGCATTAACAAGGGTTTGTTTTCTAATCCATTCTTCTGGAACTAAATCCTTAAAAGAATTTGTAACCTCTAGATAATAACCAAAAACCTTGTTATATTTAAGCTTAAGACTTTTGATACCACTTTTTTCTTTTTCCTTTTCTAGTTCCTCAGCAAGCCAGTTTTTACCTTCTTTACCAGCATTTCTTAGTTTATCAACCTCTTCATTATAACCACTCTTAAGAATTCCACCATCTCTAACACTTACTGGTGGCTCTTCGATAATTGCTTCATCAATAACCTTAAACATATCATTAAGGCCATCTATTGAATTATTTATTTCAATAAGTCCCTCAGATTTAAAATCATTTAATAGATTCTTTATAATTGGAAGCATCTCTAGGGATTTTTTCAATGCAATTAAATCTCTTGGATTTGCAGTTTTATAACTAATTCTAGAAATCAATCTTTCTAAATCATAGATAGGAGAAAGATATTCTCTTAATTCCTCTCTATTGAAAGGATCATTAAACAGCTCTGAAACTGAAGCTAATCTCTTTTCAATTAATGCTTTGTCAATTAAAGGTTGTTCTATCGCATTTCTAAGAGTTCTAGCTCCCATTGCTGTCTTTGTTTTATCAAGAACCCAGAATAAAGAGCCCTTCTTTTCCTTATCTCTCATTGTTTCACAAAGCTCAAGATTTCGTCTTGTTGAGCGATCAATCAACATATAATTACTAGAAATATATGGAGTAATTGATGAAATATGCTCAAGAGATATTTTTTGAGTTTCTAATAAATACTGCATTGCAGCACCTGCTGCGACCACACCAATGGTAAAATCATCAATACCAATGCCCTTTAAGCTTTTTAAATTAAAATGAGTAAGCAATGTATTTTTTGCAGTTTCATCATCAAAATACCAGGAATCCAATGCAGAAACAATTATATTTTCTTTATTTTTTAGACTATCTAAATCAATTCCAGAAACCAAAAAAGAATCATTACAAATGATTTCAGAAGGCATTATTTTATAAATCTCATCTAATAGTTTACTGATACTATCAAATTCAGTCACAAAAAAATCACCGGTAGTAACATCAACATATGATACACCGATTGCATTAACAGTATAAACAACACTCATCAGAAAGTTATTCTTTGACTCATCTAATGAAAGTGTATTTAGATTAGTTCCAGGAGTGGCAACCCTAATAACTTCTCTTTTAACAAGGCCTTTAGCAGTTTTTGGATCTTCGACTTGTTCACAAATAGCAACCTTATAACCATCCTTAACAAGCTTATCAATATAATTATCAGCAGCATGGAAAGGTACTCCACACATAGGTGCTCTTTCCTCTAAACCGCAACTTTTGCCGGTTAAGGTTAATTCCAAAAGCTTGCTACATTCAATTGCATCATCAAAAAAGAGTTCATAAAAGTCACCTAATCTATAGAAAAGGAAACAATCTTTATATTCTTCTTTTGTTTGCAGATAACTCTGCATCATTGGTGATAAGGCCATCTTTCCACTTCCTGTATAATTATTTATTATCTATCTCTAAACTAAAATTCATCCTTTAAAATTTATATTGAATGAGTAGTGCTATAAGCCGGGTTCTGTATATCCAAAAGGATATGATAATCATCTATCTAGGACCAACGTTACCACTGGTCTCAAGCAACCTACCCGGAGCTCTCGGGGGCCTTTCAACACTCCTGTTCGGTCTTGCTTCGGATGGGGTTTACACTGCCATGACTGTTACCAGTCACGCGGTAGGCTCTTACCCTGCCGTTTCACCCTTACCTTAAAAAGGCGGTTTGCTTTCTGTTGCACTTTCCAAGAGTCACCTCTTCCGGACGTTATCCGGCATCCTGCCCCTTACTTGAAGCCCGGACTTTCCTCACCTGCACCCTTTCGTCTGTGCAGCCGCGATTATCCGCACTACTCAATCATTTCTATAACAATTTTTTCTTTCTTAAAATAAGCAAGGTTAAAACACATATAACAATAACCGCACTTATAATTGCTTTAAATCCAAAAACACTTGTCGAAAATGGCATTCCCTCTCCATTAACATTCATTCCATAGAAACCTGAAATAATGTTTGGAATACCAAGAACCAAAGTGATTGAAGTAAGGTACTTCATTACATTGTTCAGTTTATTATTAATAATTGTAGCTAACAAATCTCTAGTACCATTAATGATATCTCGATAAATATTGGCCATTTCTATAGCCTGTTTATTCTCGACAATAACGTCATCAAGTAAATCTTTATCATCAGGGTACTGCTCAAGTCTTTTATATCTGGTAAGCCTATCTAACACAGCTCCATTAGCTCTAAGAGAGGTTGCGAAATAGACGAGTGTGGATTCTAATGTATGAAGGCTAATAATATAATCATCTTCATTTCCTTCACCAACATTTTCCTCTATCAAGGTTCTCTTTTTATCAATAAGTCTAAGGTACGCCTGGTATTGAGTTGTGATTCTATAAAGAATTTGATACACAAATCTCATCTTTTTCTTAGTTGAAAACTCTTTTATCTTATAATCGATAAACGCTTGAAGCACAGGCGTTTCAACAGTACAAATTGTAATTATTGTTTCCTGTGTTAAAACAATACCTAAAGGAATTGTGGTATATCCTTCAACTTCATTAATTGTCTCAGGAATAGGAAGGTCGATAAGGATAAGAGTATATCCATCTTCTAACTCCACACGGGAAGTTTCTTCCTCATCGAGAGCGGCTTTAAGGTCAGAAACATCTATATCAAGTTCTTTTGAAACTCTATTAACCTCTGCTTCATCAGGTGCAACCATATTAATCCAAACTCCTGAACCAATGGTTTCTTCTTCGTGAATTTTTCTATCGTCAGTTCTATATATCTTTAACACCTTTGTTTCCTCCGTTTCAAATAAATTCTAATAACCCAAAATATAAATATACATTTAATTAAAAATTATATTTAAAATCAGGGCGATTCATAAGAGAAAACTAACACACTAAGAGGTCCAACCTTAATGTTAATACTCTGTTCTTTTCCATCCCAAACAACATCATTTGAATGAATTGTTTTATGATTCATATGTTCTGCACCGCCAAATCGAGGTGCATCACTATTAAATATTTCTTTATATCTTCCATTAGCTGGAACACCAGCAATGAAATTTTCATATAAAACAGGCATAAAATTAAATACAAAGAAAAGATTATCTTTGCTTCCTTCTTTTCCACCATTACTACAATCAAATCTTGTAAAGGTAATAATTCCATGATCTGAATCAAGACAGCTAACCCATTCAAAAGCATCACTATTATCATCATTTTTAGATAGAGCTGGATGATCTTCAATTAAACTTGAAAGCTCCTCAATAAATCCGATAATTTCCTTCATATCTTTTTCAGAAAGCATCTTTAATAAGCCATAGTAAATAAGCTTTTTACCAGGTAAAAATGAAAGATAAGCTAAAAGAAGCTTTAAATTAGCACTCTTCTTTGCTTCATTTCCATTGATTTCATTTAATAAAATATCGAAATTATTTAATGCAAAATCATGATCCAATGGAATAATATAGTTCTCTGAATAAGCTGAAACTAAAGGATCTGTAAGTAAATTATATCTACTAACTCTAGCATTATCAGCAGTCATCAAATAATCAAGAATATCCTTCTTTATTTCCTCATTCCATTTCAAATCAAAACCAATTCCATTATTTTCAATAGAATCAGTAATTCCCATATATCCATTTTGTTCCTGAGCAATCGTAATGATACCAGGATACTTATCATGTAAAGTCTTATTTAACTCAGTAAAGAATGAAACACCGTTAATATTTTCGTTTCCACCATACATATTAGGCTTCCACTCATTTTCATTCCTGCCATAATCAAGGTAGAGTGCTGTTTCAACAGAATTAAAGCTATATCCATCAATATGGAAATTATTAATCCAATAATCAGCAACTGAATACAAATAACACTTAACACCATTTTTATCAAAATCAAAACAATTTGCATCTACAAAAGGATGCTCTCTTAATGATTCATCTGCGCTTTCATATAAAAACTCTCCATCATACTCCTTAAGTCCATCATCATACTTAGGAAAGTAAACAGCGCTAAAATCAACTAATACACCAATATTTTTAGAATGAAGTTTATCAACAAACGCCTTAAAATCATCTGCACTACCATTTCTCTCACTAAGAGAAAAATGAGCCATTGTCATATAACCACGAGATTCTTCATCTGCATAGGCAAAAATTGGCATCAAAAGAACATGGGTTACCTTAAATCTATCAATCAACTTGATAACTTCATCAGCAATATCCTTATAATTTAGGGCATTTCCATCTTTATCCCTATAATCACCAACACAAATCTCCATACACATAAAGTTCTTATTAGGAGAAAAGCTTAGTTTTCTATTTTTAATCCATTTTTCATCATTCCACTTATAGTCACTAGAAGAATCAATAATTGATGCACCAGCATAGTTTTCTTCTGTTCTAGTAGCATATGGATCTCTCTTTAAATTGATTAAATCATATCTTCTCTTGATTTCATATTTATATAATTCATCTTCTTTTAGACCAGGAATAAATAATTCAAATAGGCCTGATTCACCAACAGCGCACATTTGATAGTCACTACCATCCCAATCATTGAAGTTACCAACAACGCTAACTCTTTGAGCAGAAGGAGCCCATACACAAAAATGAACACCCTCAACTGTTGATTTGGTCTTCTTTGCAGCAAAACTTGCAGAATCTAAGTATCCCTTAACATTGACAAATCTGCTTCCTAAAAAATTATATGCATCCGTATGAATTCCTTCATCAAACCTCTTAATATCATCATTCTCAATCAGATTTGCATATAAATATAAATCTTCTTTTTCAACAAAGTTCTTTCCATCATAAGAAACCTTGTAATAATAATTAAAGAATTTCTTTTGATTAATTAAGCATGCAAAAAATCCTTCTTCATCAGCCATTTCCATTTCAAACTCTTTATTCTGAGTTTTCATGCAAACAATAACCTTCTGTGCATCATGAAAAAATGCCTGAATCAGAATACCATTTTTCACTTTATGAGGACCAAGAATTCTCTCAGGATTCTTTGATTCGATATAAACAATCTCTTCAATATCAGCCCAATTCATTAAATCATAAAGTTTTTTATTCATACTTACGTCTCCATATCTACTTTATTTTGTAGGTATCTTCGTTTTTTTATTCGCTTACATTCTCAATATATTCGATAAGCATTTTTTCTGTAATTCCAGAAAGAAGCAATATATAAAATTCTGGAAGAATAAATATCAATAATACAAACCTTAAAAACGAAAAAACCATGAGTATAGTGAAAACTGCTGTTAAAAGAAAAGAAAGAATACTTTCTTTTGGATGGGACAATGTCATAATTAAAGCAAGTTTTAAAGCATTCTTAACATCCATCTTATATCTTGAAATTGCTGGGAACAAAAATGTACCTGCACAAAATACAAATAAGAATATAGCGATGTAGATAGCAATTAAAATCACAGAAATTACTGGTCCACACATATCCTTTAATCTAAAAACAACAAAAGCTCCCCCCAGGGAAATCGCATATATAACTAAAATAACAAGCCAACAAAGGGTTGATAAAACAAAGTTTTCCTTAAAACTTTTTATATATGATTTAAACATATATCCTCTGCTTCGTTTTATAACCTTTACAGATGCATAGTAGAAAGATGTAAAAGCATCACCTATTGTAATAACAGGTATACAGCTTATCAAAAAGATGATTGTTAAAATTAGTGAATCAACAATTTTAGACAATATCTTCATAAACTTGGAATCATCTTTCATAAAATTAAACTTCATAAATAACAACTCCTAATTAAAATTCGTGAATAAATAAACCGCTTCTAAGTTTTGGTTCAAACCAGGTAGACTTTGGTGGCATCAAAAGTCCAGCATCAGCAACATTAAACAACTCATGAATAGATGTTGGATACATACTAAATGAAACTTTCATATCCGTATTTGCACGTTTTTCAAGTTCTTCCATACCACGAATTCCACCAATAAAATCAATCCTATCATCTGTTCTAGGATCCTTAATACCAAGAATAGGATCTAAAAGATAGTCCTGTAATACAGAAACATCCAATGATTTAACAGGATCTTCACTATTAACCTTATCTGGATGGATATTTAATTTATACCATTTATCATTAAGATACATTCCAAATTCACCCTTTTTAGTAGGCTTTTTAAAGCCATCTTCAGCCGGTGAAACATCAAAACTTTCTTTAATTTTACTAATGAATTCTTCTTCAGAAAGTCCATTCAAATCCTTAACAGTACGATTATAATCCATAATCATAAGTTCATTATCAGGGAAAAGAACACATAAGAAATAATTATACTCTTCTAAATCGTAATCTTCATTTCCTTCTCTTTTTTCTAAACAAACCTTAACTGCAGAAGCTGCTCTATGATGACCATCTGCAATATAGATAGAGTCAATATTCTTAAATTCATCAACAATTTCAATTATATCCTTAGTTTCTGAAATCTTATAAACCCTATGTCTAACATTGTCATCAGCCGTAAAATCATAAATAGGTTCAGTCATATTCATAGTTCTGGATACAATTGCAGTAATTCTTTCATTTTCTCTGTAAGCAAGGAAAATTGGGCCTGTCTGGGCACTGAGCGATTTAATATGATTAATTCTATCGATTTCCTTAGCTTCACGAGTATTCTCATGTTTCTTAATCACACCATTGACATAATCATCAACATTAGCAGTTGCAACAATTCCAGTCTGAGTTCTTCCATCCATTGTGAGAGAATAAATATAATACATTACGCTCTCATCTTCGATTAATTCTTTATTTCTCTTCATTTCGACATAAAGATGATGAGCCTTTTTATATATCTCTTCATTGTAAGGATCAGTTCCAGGTGGAAAAGCTGTTTCAGCCCTGTCTATTGCAAGAAAAGATTTAGGATTCTTCTCTACTACTTCACGGGCCTCCTCGGTATTATAAACATCATAAGGTAGGGCAGCAATCTTATCTGCCATGTCACTAGCTGGTCTAACAGCTGCAAATGGTTTAATATTAGCCATAATAACCTCCTTTTATTCTCTATTTCCCATATCAACGTATTCTCTATGTTCTCCAACATATTTATATGCTGGACGAATGATTTTTCCTTTATTTGCGATTTCTTCAAGTCTATGTGCACTCCAACCAGAAATACGTCCGATTGTAAACATAGGTGTGAAAAGCTCTGTAGGGATTCCAAGCATTTTAAATACAAAACCACTGTAAAAATCCACATTTGAACAAACTGGTTTAACAACGTGTCTATGCTTAGAAACAAGCTTTTTAGAAATCTTTTCTACTGTATCATAAAACTCAAACTCTTCTTCAAGTCCTTTTTCCTTTGCAAGCTTAGAAGCACCCTTCTTAAGGATTACTTCTCTTGGATCAGAAAGTGTATAAACAGGATGACCAATTCCGTAGATTAAGCCCGACTTATCAAAGGCTTCCTTATCAAGGATGCTCTGAAGGTACTTTTTAATCTCATCCCTATCTTTAATATCCTTACAATTCTTCTTAATATCCTCAAACATAGCCTGCACCTTAAGGTTTGCACCACCATGTCTAGGCCCCTTAAGAGAAGCAATCGATGCTGCTACGGCTGAATATGTATCAGTCCCTGAACTAGTAACAACATGATTTGTGAAAGTAGAATTATTACCCCCACCATGTTCTGCATGAAGAACAAGCGCATTATCAAGAACTGTAGCCTCTAATGGAGTAAACTTACCATCTGCTCTAAGCATGTAAAGAATATTCTCAGCAGTAGAATACTCAGGCTTTGGTGATTTAATAATCAAACTA
>JAILNN010000124.1 GCA_024691565.1 Lachnospiraceae bacterium
AATGGCTCTGTGGATGAGACAGTTAATAATATTTTGGAATTATTGGAGAGTATTGATGGAAACCAAGGTTAAGAGCATTAAGGTTGATAGTGATTATTTAAAGACGCTCCCTGAGAAGTCGATTTTTTTTGATATTGAAACTACTGGTTTTTCTGCTAAAACAGCTAGTATTTATATGATTGGTGTGGCTTTTAAGGAGAGCGATTCTGAGTTTAAGATTATTCAATGGTTTGCTGAAGTTCAGAAGGAAGAGGTTCTTTTGATTAAGGAGTTTTTTAAACTTATCGAGGATTTTGAGGAACTTTTTCATTTTAATGGTCAAACCTTTGATATTCCTTTTGTTAGGGAAATTGCATATATTCATTCGATTCCTGTCCCTGACAAGTGCGAAGTACTTTTTACTGAGAGAAGTCATGATATGCTTAAGCTTATTCGTCCTCTTAAGAAGTTTTTGGGATTGGATTCTCTTAAACAAAAGAATTTGGAATGCTTTTTGGGGATTGACAGAGAGGATGAATATGATGGTGGTAGGCTTATTGAGGTCTACAAGGAGTTTTTAAGATTGCAGGCGGATGACTCTAAAAGAGATGAGCTTAAGAGATTGCTTCTACTTCATAATTGTTGTGATATGGAGGGGATGCTTTCGGTTTATGAGATTCTTTCATATAGGGATTTGGTGTTAAGTGATAGTTTGAAAGAGTTTGGGGAGCGGTTTAAAGTTGAAGGAATTAAGACGGAAGAGGGGAGTATTAGGATTAGTTTTGGGTATATTTATAGATTTCCTAAAAAGATTGAAATTGCCGCAGGAAATAAGGAATGCTGTTGTGAGGTAAAGTGTGAAGATAATCGGGTAGAACTAACACTTCCAATAGCTAATACCTCTTTAAACTACTACTTTGATAACTATAAGGATTACTACTTTATTCCTTCTGAAAATAGGGTTATTCATAAGAGTCTTGCTGAATTTATTGGGAAGAATTTGAAGCAGAAGGCGTGTAAGGAGAATTGTTTTTCTGTACTTGAGTCGGAGTTTGTCCCTTTGTATATTTCGAAATGTGTTTTTAAGAATAAGGAATTGGATGGTGAAATTAAGAAGTTTAGAGTTTTTAAGAGTGACTTTAAGAGCGAAGAGGGATTTATTGAGGCGAAGGCTTTAAATGAAGATAATGCCTTGGTTGTTGTTGGTTTGATTGTTAAGGGGATGATATAGACAAAAAAAAGAAGACCTTTCGGCCTTCTTTTTTATTTTAAAGTAATTAAGTTCTTTATTCAGTAACAATTACTCTGCAGCCTGAGCAAGAATTTCCTTCTTATTGTAGCTGCCACATTTTTTACAAACACGATGAGGAACCATAAGTTCTCCACAATTGCTGCACTTTACAAGTGTTGGTGCAGTCATTTTCCAGTTTGCTCTTCTTCTGTCTCTTCTACCTTTAGAAGATTTATTCTTTGGACAAATTGACATCTATGCGTACCTCCATTACTTTCTTTCTTGATTTCCTAACAACAGCTTTTCTATTTTAGCAAGGGTGGGGTGTTTTGTCAAATACTTTTTTTATTAATATTTGATGATAATTATGGTTTTGTTTTGCGTTGTTTTTATGTGATTTCGGCGTGTATTAGGATAAATCTAGAATGTGTCGGGCATGTACTAGCTTAAAAGATAATTGCAAAATTTATACATAAGTGATAAAATATAGAACGTGTTTTTAAAAAAAGCCAATGACTTGAAAAGTTCTTTATTATAAGGTTATTTGGCGGAAATAGAGGTTAGTTATGGGTAAATTTAAATTTGAAAAATGTGACATCGAGGGACTCTATGTTATCGAGCCTACTGTTTTTGGCGATAAGAGAGGATATTTCATGGAGACCTATAACAGCGAAGAGTTTAAGGAAGCTGGATTAGATATGGTTTTCGTTCAGGATAATCAGTCTAGTTCTACAAGAGGAGTTCTTAGAGGGCTTCATTATCAGAAGGAACATACTCAGGGAAAACTCGTTAGAGTTCTTAGCGGCGAGGTTTATGACGTTGCTGTTGATATTCGTAAGGATTCTAAGACTTATGGTCAGTGGTTTGGAGTTAAGCTTACAGCTGAGAAGAAGAATATGTTCTATATTCCAGAGGGATTTGCTCACGGATTCTATGTTTTATCTGAGACAGCGGAATTTGCTTATAAGTGTACTGATTTTTATGATCCTTCAAGCGAAGCTGGAATTATGTGGAACGATCCTAAGATTAACGTTCAGTGGCCTATTCCAGAGGGTGAGGAACCTAATATTTCTGATAAGGATGCAGCTCATCCAGCATTTTCAGATGATATTTATTTAAATTATTAATATAGATTATAATTGTGTAGGGAATTGATAGATATGGCAGATAAGAATTCACCCATTGGCTTTTTTGATTCGGGTGTTGGTGGCATCAGCGTACTGAAAGAGGCTGTAAGAATCATGCCCTATGAAGATTTTATCTTCTTCGGAGATTCGAAGAATGCTCCTTATGGCACGAAACCTAGAGAGGAAATTCGAGCACTGACATTTAAAAATGTTGAATTTCTTATGGATATGGGAATCAAAGGCATTGTCATTGCTTGTAATACTGCTACTAGTGCGGCGGTTAAGGATTTGAGAATTATGTATCCTGATTTTCCAATTGTCGGAATTGAGCCTGCAATTAAGCCTGCAGTTACTGAGTGTCCAGGAGGAAATATTTTGGTTATGGCTACTCCGATGACAATTAAGCAGGAGAAGTTTCAATTATTGCTTGATAAGTTTAAGGAAGAGGCGGATATTGTTCCGATGGCTTGTCCTGGACTTATGGAGTTTGTTGAGAGAGGCGAACTTGATTCGGAAGAGCTTAATAAATATTTGGAGCAGGTTTTGTTTATGCCGGATAATGAGTGTTATGATGGTATTGTTCTTGGATGTACTCATTATCCATTTGTGTTAGATGCTATTAAAAGAATAGTTGGTGATAAGTCTAAGTTTTTTGATGGGGCTTATGGAACCTCGGCTGAGATTAAAAGGCGTATTGAGGCTGCTGGGCTTGATCAAGCTGATAAAGATAGAAAAGGTAGCATTAGTTTTATTTCTAGCGATAATAGAGCGGATAGAATTGATTTGATGAATATGCTATATAAAAGATAATTTTTAATTATTTATTTATATAAATTGTACTTTTAGGAAATGCATTTGTGTTTCCGAATCACATAATAAAAGGAGAACTACAATGGGAAGTATTATTAAACCGGTTGATGGTTATAAGGATGAACTTGGCATTAGAAAAACTCAAGATGCAATCAAACAGGTAAAGGATTTCTTCGAGAAGGAACTTGCTCTTAATTTGAATCTTACTAGAGTTTCAGCACCACTTTTTGTTGATCCAAAATCTGGAATGAATGATAACCTCAACGGTGTTGAAAGACCTGTTTCATTTGATGTTAAAGAGCAGGATGGAAGAATTTGCGAGGTTGTTCAGTCACTTGCAAAATGGAAGAGATATGCGCTTAGTGAATATGGCTTTTCACATGGTGAAGGTCTCTATACAGATATGAGTGCGATTAGAAGAGATGAGGAGACAGATAATCTTCATTCTATCTATGTAGACCAGTGGGACTGGGAAAAGATTCTTTATAAAGAAGAAAGAAATGTAGATACATTGAAGGCTGTTGTTCGCATGGTTTATTCAGCACTTAGAAGTACTGAGAACTATATGAGTCTTCAGTATGATTATATTAATACATATTTACCAGATGATATCTTCTTTATTACTTCTGAAGAGCTTTATGAGATGTATCCAGATAAGACTCCAAAGGAGAGAGAAGATGCTATAGTTAGAGAACATAAGGCAGTTTTCATTATGAAGATTGGTAAGATGCTTCCTAACGGCGAGAAACATGATGGTCGTTCACCTGATTATGATGATTGGGAATTGAATGGTGATATTATTGTTTACTACCCTGTTTTAGATATGGCTCTTGAACTTTCAAGTATGGGAATTAGAGTTTCTGAAGAATCTCTTGCGAGCCAGCTTAAGACGGCAGGATGTGAAGAGAGGGCTGAACTTCCTTTCCATAAAGCAATTTTGGAGAAGAAATTGCCTTACACTATTGGTGGTGGAATTGGTCAGTCTAGAATTTGTATGTTTTTCCTTAGAAAAGCTCATGTTGGAGAGGTTCAGTCTTCAGTATGGCCTGAAGAGGAAATTGGAGCAGCTAAGCAGTATGGTATTAACTTGCTTTAATGCTCAATAAATAACTATTAGGAAAAGTATTGAAGAAAGAGAGGGTTTGTTAATGAAGAAAGGTTTACGCAAACTTATGTCAGGGGTGCTTGCAGCGGCTATGGTTGTTACTTCTGCGGGAGTTCAGTCAGAAAACGTTGATGCAGCAAACAAAATGGCTTCGGCATCTAAGATTACAATGAAGGTTGGAGCTAAAAAGGTAATTAAGATTAAAAATGTTACCAAGAAAATGAAGGTTAATGCTAAAGTAAATAAGCCTAAGGTTGTTAAGGTAACCGTTAAGAAGAAAAAGATTATTCTTAAGGGTAAGAAGGTTGGTAAAGCTAAGCTTACTATTACTGTTAAGAAGAATGGTAAGAAGGTTACAACAATTAAGAGAAAGATTATTGTTACGGCTGCAGATGCAACAGTAACACCAGCACCAGCTACAGCTACAACAGCAGCAGCGGCTGCAAAGGCAACAGCAACGCCAGCAACAACAGCGGCAGCGCAGGCTACAGTTGCTCCAGAAGCAACAGCAGAGGCTACTGCAGAGCCAACAGAGAATCCAAAAGAAGTTAAGCAGTTAGTTACTTATGATACAACAACTAACCTTTTAGATGAACCTGTTGAGAAGGAAATTGTTGGTGGTTATGAATTAACTAAGAATGATGATGGTGTTTATGAAGGAACAGCTAAGGATAGCATCACAATTGAAAGCTATGATAATGGTGAAGTTAGAAAAGATATGTCTACTCAGGATCTTATCAAGAATGAGATGGGACAGGGAATCAACGTTGGTAACACAATGGAAGCTACCAAGGCAGTTGCTGATCTTTCTAAGTACACAGAGGCTACTCAGTTTGAGCAAGCTTGGGGAGCGTCACTTACATCTCCTGAGTATATTGAAGCTCTTCAGACATATGGAATCAACACAATTAGAATTCCTGTTGCTTGGGCTAGTATGACTTCTGATGATGGAGAATATACAATTAGTCCTAAGATGCTTGGTAGAGTTGAGCAGATTGTTAACTATGCATTGAATGCTGGTATGTATGTTATCGTTAATGACCACTGGGATTATGGCTGGTGGGGTGAATTTGGTCAGATTACAAAGGTTGAATCTGGAGAAAATACCAACTTTTGGGAATATGCTGGTGAGACAACTGAGTTCTCATGGGATGTTGATGGAGATGGAACTGAAGAGATATATAAGTACAATACAGAAGCAATGAAGAGATATACATCTTATTGGAAGCAGATTACAGAGCGTTTCAAGGGATATTCTGATCACCTTATTTTTGAATCTGCTAATGAAGAGTTAGGACCTAACTTAAATCTTCCAATTGGTGCAAGTGGTCTTACAGAAGATAGTGGTGTTAAGGGTTCACTTGGTTCAGATGCTTTATATGCAGTTTCAAATGTTATTAACCAGACTTTCGTTGACTTAGTTCGTGAGTCAGGCGGAAATAACGCATACAGACATCTTCTTATTGCTGGATATAATACAAACATTAAGAATACATACAATGATAAGTATGTAATGCCAAAAGATACTGAGGAAAATGGAACAACTAAGTTGAGCGTTTCTGTTCACTTCTATGATCCTTGGGCATATTGTGGTGATGGAATGAAGGGTGCTTCATATAAAGATTCTGATTATGAAGCAGCTATTGAAAACTTTGAATTATT
>JAILNN010000127.1 GCA_024691565.1 Lachnospiraceae bacterium
GCTAGATTTATTAAGCCTATGGACGAAGAAACAATTCTTTCTGAGGGCAAGAAATATAGAAATATTGTTACTCTTGAAGAAGGCGTTTTGACAGGTGGTTTCGGTGAAGAAGTTAATTCGCTATTCAAAGATATAGATGGAGTTAGAGTAAAAAATATTGCATTACCTGATGAGTTTATTGAACATGGTAGTGTTGAAGAACTCAGGGATAAATATGGTCTTGGAACCGAAGAAATAATTTCGACAATTGTTGAGTTTGTGAATATATAGGGCGTTTTGAATAAATGAAAGGATTGAAATAAAGCGTTGAAAGAAAGATTAGATAATTTACTGGTAGAGAGAAGACTTGCTGACACACGTGCTAAAGCAAAGATTATGATTATGGAAGGACATGTTTTTGTTAATAATCAGCGTGAAGATAAGGCTGGAAGCATGTTTAAGCCGGATGTTCAAATTGAAGTCCGTGGAGTTGCGATGAAGTATGTAAGCCGTGGTGGATATAAGCTTGAGAAGGCCATTGAGATTTGGCCTATTGATTTAAATGGCAAGGTCTGCATGGACATTGGCTCTTCTACTGGTGGTTTTACTGATTGTATGCTTCAAAATGGTGCATCTAAGGTTTTCGCAATTGATGTGGGAACAAACCAGCTTGCTTGGAAATTGAGGCAGGATTCTAGAGTTGTTTCTATGGAGAAAACAAATATTAGATATGTGACTCCTGAGGATTTAGGTGAAGAGATTGATTTTGCAAGTGTTGATGTCGCCTTTATTTCTATAACAAAATTCATTGGTACAGCAAAGCTTCTTTTGAAAAAAGGTGCCGAGATGGTTTGCCTTGTTAAGCCTCAGTTTGAGGCAGGAAGAGAACAGGTTGGTAAGAAGGGTGTTGTTAGAGAAAAATCTGTTCATGAAGAAGTTTGCAATAATATAATTGAATTTTTTGAAAATGAAGGTTTTGAAATTTTAGATTTGAGTTTTTCTCCTATAAAGGGACCGGAAGGAAATATTGAGTATTTGCTTCATGTAAGATATTTGGGCGAGGACGCAGATTCTGAGAGAGTTTCTGAAGAGAATAAGTACAGCGAATTAGTTAAAAAGATTGTTTCAGAGGCGCATGAAACACTATAGTTTTGAGGTTAGAGGTAGAGAATTATGCAACAATCTGTTAAAAAATTTTGTATTATCACGAATGCTGATAAGGATGATAATTTTAAAATTGCAAATAGTATTAAGAACATTATTGATGAGAAGGGTGGAGAAGCTATAGTGCTTCCGAATGTGCTTGATATGAGCCAGGGTGAGGCGCATTACACAAATCCTGAACTTATTGATGAGGATACTCAGTGTGCAATAGTTGTTGGTGGAGATGGAACTATTATCCAGGCAGCTATTGATTTGGTTGAAAAAGATTTGCTTTTTTTGACTATGAATAATGGTACGGTTGGTTATTTGACAGAGGTGGATTTGTGTAATGCTAAGGAGTCCATCGAAAGGCTTTTAAAGGGCGATTATGACGTTGAAGAGAGAATCATGCTTGAGAGCCGTATTAAGAATAAGAGCTCTTTAGAAGAAAAAGTTTTTTATAGTCTAAATGATGTTGTTCTCTTTAAGAGAGGCGGAAATCGACTAATTACAGTTAAGGTTTATGCTAATGAAAGATACTTAGATACATATTGTGCAGATGGTGTTATTTTGGCGACACCTACAGGTTCGACAGGTTACAACTTATCTTCTGGGGGACCAATAATGGATCCACATACACGTGCAACAGTTCTTACTCCTATTTGCCCACATTCTTTGAATAAAAGAAGTATTGTTCTTGACTCTGACGATGGGGTGAGATTTGAAATCATGCAGACTAAGGAAAATATTTCTGATAGTGTTGCTGTTATTTCTGATGGTAGAGAAGTCGCAAATATTGAGACGGATGATGTTTTGGATGTATGTGTTCCTAAACATGAAACAAGATTTATTAAGCTTACTAATGAAGGCTTTTATGAGAGGATGCGAGAGAAGATTCAGGGGTAAGTTGTGGATTATATGAAATGGGGTGCAGATCATGAAACAAGAATATGTTGAAATGGATTTTGCAAAACTAGATACTTCGAGAAAAGAAAGAACGGGATTTCCGGAGGTTGTTTTTTGTTCGGGAAAGACGAATGAATATCTTTTAGATATTTATAAAAAGCTTCTTGAAGAAGATGGAGAAGTATTTGGTACAAGGGCTACTGAGGAACAATTTGAATTTGTTAAAAGAGAAATTCCTGAGATTAAATATAATAAAGTTTCTAAAATTTTAAAGTTTGAAAAAGAAGGCAAGGAAAGGACTGGTAATATTTGTATTTGTGCCGCTGGTACTGCGGATATTCCGGTTGCTGAGGAAGCAGCAGAGACTGCTGAATTTTTCGGATGCAAGGTGAATAGAATCTATGATGTTGGAGTCAGTGGAATTCATAGACTACTTTCAAAGGTAGATGAAATTCGAGAAGCGAATTGCGTTGTTGCTGTTGCAGGCATGGAAGGAGCACTTCCAAGTGTCATTGGAGGACTGGTTTCTAATCCTGTTATTGCAGTCCCTACATCTGTTGGATATGGCGCAAATTTTCAGGGGCTTTCAGCACTTTTAACTATGCTTAATTCTTGCGCTAACGGAATTACGGTTGTTAATATTGATAATGGATATGGAGCAGGATATTCAGCAGCTCAGATTAACAGATTAGCGAATAAGTAAGTTGGGAAATAAAAATATGGTGCGTGAAAATATAGAAATGAATATAGATAAAGATACTTTGTTAGATAAAAAATATAGTGATTTAAAAAGATACTTAAGTGAATTAGGTAGTGCTTGCGTTGCGTTTTCTGGCGGTGTAGACTCTACCTTTTTGCTTAAATGTGCGAAAATTTCACTTGGGGAAAATTGTATTGCGGTAACAAATGTTTCGCCAGCATTTCCGGAAGAGGATTATATAGATATAAGGGAATTCTGTGCTAAGGAAAAGATTAGGCTGATTCAAATTGAGGCTGATGAACTTAGTCTTCCTGAGTACCGAGAAAATGGTAAAGATAGGTGCTATTATTGTAAGAAATTTTTCTTTGGGAAGATTAAAGAAATTGCTAAAGAAAACGGAATTCAGAATGTAATTGAAGGGTCAAATGTTGATGATATTTCTGATTATAGACCTGGAATGAGAGCTATTAAGGAACTGGGGATTATTAGTCCGCTAATGGCGAATGGACTGACTAAGTCTGATATTAGAGAGCTTTCGAAAAAACTAGAATTACCTACTTGGGACAAGCCTTCATTTGCATGCCTTGCTTCAAGAATCCCATATGGAGTTGAAATTACAAAAGAAAAATTATTAATGATTTCTCAAGGTGAGAGATTATTAAGAGAACTTGGTTTGAGACAATATAGAGTTAGGATTCATGGAGATGTAGCTCGAATCGAAGTGATGAAGGATGAATTTTCTATTATTTTAGATGATAAAAATCGAGAAAAAATTCTCAAGGAATTTAAGGAAATTGGGTTTAAATATATAAGTTTAGATTTAGATGGATTTAGAAGCGGAAGTATGAATGAAGTTATAGAGACTTCGTGAGGTTTAAGGATTAAAAAAAGAGAGGTATAGTATGGGAAAAACTTTGTATTTGGAATGTGAGATGGGTTTAAGTGGAGATATGTTTGTTGCAACTCTTTTAGATTTAGGTGCAAGAGAGGATGTGCTTCTAAAAGCGCTTGAAAGTTTGAATGTTGATGGATTTAAAATTGCCATAAAGCATGTGAAAAAATCAGAAATTTCAATGCTTGATTTTGATGTAATTTTGGATGAGGCGCATCAAAATCATGATCACGATATGGACTATTTATATGGGCATGAGCATTCACACGAGCATAATCACGAACATAATCACGAACATACGCATGAGCATGAGCATAGTCACGAACATACGCATGAGCATGAGCATTCACATGAGCATATGCATTCACACGAGCATTCGCATGAGCATAGTCATCATCATCGTGGCTTGAAAGAAATATATGAAATAATTGACAGCGGTAATTTAACAGAAAATGCTAATAAGCTTGCTAAACGAATTTTTGAAATTTTAGCTGAGGCTGAAAGTAAGGCGCATGGAATTTCTAAGGAAGAAGTTCATTTCCATGAAGTTGGAGCAATTGATTCTATTGTGGATGTTATTGCTGCGGCAGTTTGCTTTGATGATTTAGGATATACGGATGTGGTTATTCCATACTTAAACGAAGGCAGAGGAACGGTTCGTTGTCAGCATGGAATTCTTCCAGTTCCAGTTCCAGCAGTGACAAATATTGTTGCAAATCATGGACTAAATCTTTCTATTACGAGCATTAATGGAGAACTTGTGACACCGACGGGTGCGGCAATTGCGGCAGCTATTATGACGACCGATACTCTTCCTGAGAAGTTTAAGATTAGGAAGGTGGGTTACGGTGCTGGCAAGAGAGAGTATGAGAGACCTGGATTTGTAAGAGGTATGGAGATTGAGTAGGTTATGGGTGCTTGAGACATAGTCATTTAGAATGAATTGAAGAGTTGATAATTATCCCCGGAGAGTTTATGGATGTAGACTTTTCGGGGTGTTTTTTTTGATTGATGCGAAGAGCGAGATTACGCCGATAAAGGCAAGAATTAGGTGATATCGGCGTAATGGAAGCCGATAAAGGCAAGAATTAGGTGACATTCCATCACATCTCATCCCAAAGGATGATTGATATTTTGGGAATATAATAGTATAATTTACCTATCTATGTTTAGAAGGCTACAAGATAATATTTTTTTTTAAGAATTATACGTTTTATATTCGGATTCTATGGTTTTGGATTTTTTATATTCTGAGATTTATAAGATGTGTTTTAAGGGATTGAATTCGTGGTTTTGTAGCCACTATCTTAATATAAGGAGGGTAACTATGAAGTTTAGAAATGTTTTTAAAAGAGTCTTAAGAAGTTCAGCATGTTTTCTTTTGTCATTGGCAGTTGTTTTGTCTTTGACACCGGTTCAATATGCGGGGGACAGTTCTAAAACAGCTTACGCGGCTGGTGAAAGTGAGGGATCAATTGAACTAGGTAGCGCAACTGTTATTAGCAAGGATAATTTGACATTTAAGTTTGAGAGTCCTAAAGTTGTTATTGGTTCTACTACCGATGGCGAGAATCTTACAGTTGTTTCTATTATGGTTGATAGTGGCCATTTTAATTTAGGTAAGGTTGAACTTGACGGTGTTTCTGGTCTTTATTATCAGGGTACTATTAAGAATTCTTCTGGTGATACTAAGTATGTTAGTAGCACAGGTGATAAGGCTTCAGAAATGTTTACTGATAGTAATGATTATACTTCAATTACAATTACAGGTAAAGATATCACTGTAGCTGCGGTGGAGGATTATATAAAAAATATTACCTTTACACAGGAAAGTAAGGAAAAATCTCAGACTGTTAGTGCAGCGGTTTCTGATGTTGAAATTGAGGATATGGCGGTTATTGTTAATCCTGATGGTCAGCTTCATTTCTATGAATTCGTGCCTTATTTAGAAGGTAATAATAATCCTAAGGATGGTAATACATGGCAGACTGCATATGCACTTGCTAAACAACGTTCATTCAACGGTCTTAAGGGTTATCTTGCTACAATCACAAGTGATGAAGAGCAGCAGTTTATCGTTAATACTCTTGGAACACAGGAAGGTTGGATTGGTGGTACAAGAGCGGTTTATAATAAAAAATTGTTGGATTATATTGCTGATAATATAAACAATTTTACGGTTAGTGCAGATTATAAGAACTTTTCTCGTCCTGAAGCTGATGGAGATACATATAAGCTTCCTGAAGATATTTCGGGTGTTCCAGAAACTGATGGAAATAGATCTAAAAATTATTATTGGAATAATACACAGGATAGTTCTCTTGGTTTAAAAACATGGTTTTGGGTTTGTGGACCTGAGGCTGGACAACCTTTCTACTATGGTCACAATGGTAACTATACAAGAGGTATTGCAACTTCGGATGCTTACTGGGGTATTGAGGATTATAATAATGATGTTCAAAGTGATATAGATAAAAATTATCCTAATGGAAAGCCTTGGAATAGTACTTTTATTCCAACTGAAGAAGATGAATATACTCCTACTGGAAAGACTTTTTATCAATTGAATTATGCTAGCGATACTGAAAGTGATTATAGACAGTATAGTCAGTGGAATGACAATGAACCTAATGATAGCTGGGATCGTGAGATGTTTGTTACTTACGCTTATCAGGGTATTGCTAATGGACGTTGGAATGACTGGGGTAATAGAAGAACACATCTTAATGGTGATCCTAATGACAATAGTGGTGCATCTGGTTATTATGTTGAATATAGCCATTATAAGGGTGGACTCGACGATGATGCAGACGCTAGCGATGTAAGACCTATTATCAAGGATGTTAAGGTAATTAATGTTTATGAATATGGGTTAAACATTGATATTACTAATAATGCAACTGGTGAACTTGAGGAAATGACTCCTGAATTTGATCCTTCAGTTGGAAAATCTGAAAGATCTCCATATGTTGTTAATATTACAGTTGATAATGATACTGATACTATTGATTTGAATATGGTTCCTACAATTGTTGATTCAAGTCCAGAGGTGTCGGTTAATATTACTGATAATACAGGACAAACGAAAGAAGTTGATTCTAAGGATTACTCAAGTGTTCCTATTTCAGTAGGATATAATTTATTAGAAGTAGCCTATGATGATCCTAATGGAGATGAGCATTTTTATTATGTTTTAGTTTATCGTGAAGATAAATCAACTGTTCCTACAGTTTCAATAGATCCTTATGATGTTAATGATAGTAAACATGAGAATGTTTATAAACCTGTAGTTACAGATAATAATGCGTCTAAGGCATATGACGGAGATATGCAGCGGGATAATACTGTTAGACAGATTATTACTGTTGATAACGGGACTAATACTATTGACTTGAACCCTACAATTACGTTAGAAAGTGGTAAACCTTATATTAATAAATTTGAGACGGTTGATGGTCCAGGTTATGCATATTACGAGCCTAGACAAGAAAAGTTTTTTGTAACCGATCTTGCATCAACTCCAATGGATACAGTTGTTGAACTTGAATTGTTAGTTGGCAATTATCGTTATATTTACTACTACACGGTAGTTCGTGATAGAGGGGAGTTTAGTGTTGAGGCATGTGACCCTAATGTGCAACCATATGTTCAAGATGAGTATATTGATGGTCCAACTGAGGATGTAGAAAAGCGTGACGCAACCAGTGCCGTTCCGGGAGTGTACTATGATATTTATGTTCCTACAGACTATGATTCAATTGTTTTAAATCCAGATGAGCCATCAGGTTCATATTTTGTAGAAGTAACTCGTGACGATAACAGTGGCCAAAGTTATATGGTTGCATTTGATCAAGGGGGCAATTACATTGTTGAAGATATAATTGCAAATACACAAGATATTGAAAATGATACAATTGTGGTAACATTCGATCTTATGGAAGACAATGATATTGAGACTAATTATATTTATAGAATTCATCGTATGTCTGCTGATATTGCAACAGTTACTACTTATGCTGAGGATCCAGAAAATCCTGATGCTTCCTTCCCACCAGTAATTGAAGAGGAAGAAAAGGTTGAGACAGAAAATGATATTGCGACTCATGTTGTTAAGACTTATGATGTTCCTGTTACAATTTATGTGCCTTATGAAGAAACAAGTGTTGAGATTACTCCTAAGCTTGATAATAAGGCTGCTACAATTCTTAAGGATGAGGTTAATGATTCTGAACTTGCCAGTGGAGCCAAATTAATTAATAATCTTTCAGATCATGAAGGTTCATTTACTATTGAAGGCCTTTTGGTTGAGGAAAATTCAATAGTTAGGGTTCCTGTCGAATCATATGATAAGTCAGTGATTATGACCTATGTTTATACAGTTATTCGTGAACCAAAGGCAGATTTAAATAATGAATTTAATGCTGATGCCACAAATGGTGATGATGTTCCTGAGAATCAGAAGCATGATGGCATTGATGGAAAGAGGACTGTCGATGAAGAAAATAGCACTATTTACTATGATGTAAATGTGGATTATGAGATTAAGAATGTTGATGTAGAGCTTGAATATGACAAGGATATTTTTGCTCCTGATTTAGAAAGCGTTTTATTTGAGGGTAGTGCTGTTGGTGTGTTTGATGAAAATGGAATAATTAGCATTACTAATTTGGTTCCGATTGAAACCGAGAAAATCATGGTAACTGTTAATTCTAAGACAGGTTCACAGAGCATTACTTATATTGTTACTGTTACTAGAGCAGCTGAGGCTACACCTACTCCTGAGGTTGAAGAGACACAATCTCCTACAAAGGCGCCTACTACTACAAATGCTCCTAGTGCGACAACTGCACCAAAGACAACTACTGCACCTACAACAACAAAGGCACCAACAACATCTTCAGCAACTGGTAAGACTAACCAGACAGATGATGGAACAATTCCTGGATTCACTCTTGATGGACAGGAAGTTTCTATCGATGGTGGTCAGATTGATCTTTCTGGATATATTACAAATCCAGCTGGTGCTGATGAAATCGTATATCACTGTTGTGCGCATAGTATTGTTGCTATTGATAAAAATGGTGTTGTTCGTGCGATGAGAAAGGGACGTTCATTCGTTCATGTTATTATTAAGAGTAAGGGTAAGTTCTATGATTATACAGTTAGAATTAGAGCTTCTAAGCCTACTGAAGAGCAGTATTATGGAACTCTTATAACTGAGAATAATATTACCTACGAAGTTATGGATGATGGTAGTGCAAGAGTTTCTTCACTTAACTACAAGAATAATAATAAGGGTAAGGTTACTATCCCTGACACAATTAGCGATAATGGTACAATTAGAAAGGTTACAGCGATTGCACCTTATGCATTTATTAGAAACAAGAAGATTAAG
>JAILNN010000149.1 GCA_024691565.1 Lachnospiraceae bacterium
AGACGAAGAAAACGTTGCAGACGAAGACCCATTTCACGTAAAGCTTAAAATATATGAAGACAACTTATATATAATCGACCTAATAAAAGCCGACACAAAACACCGCGTAAACGGAGTACTAACAGGCCCATTTCCGCCTTTAAACCCGGACTACACGGCTGAATCACCCGAAAAACCGCAATTTCCATTGAGTATTTATTACTACGAAGACGATGTAATCGGAAAAGATGCTTTCAAAAAATGGTTACAACAATTCAAAGCATCAGTTGTAGTAGAAGAACCAGTGGAGCTAGCTAGAGAAATATATGATTCGCTCTAGGATTGACTTAATGTAACCTCATACTTTTTCTTAAGTGACTGTAACGAAGAATCATTATAGTCAATCAAATTATCATTTTGCAGCCTACCTACAACAATTCCTGGGTCTCTATTAATCATTTCAGCAAATTTGATAATGCGCTTACGTGTAAACTCGCCTTTTTCCTTAAATTCCTCATATTCAATTGGTGGAATTAGTAAATCGTTAGCATATTTATCAGCCTGCCCCTCTTTATTACCTAATTCCATTTCAAAAGAAGCACCAAAATCACCATTAACAATGTGTCCAATTTCATAAAACAATGTAAACCAAAATGAATCCGAACGCAACTTTCTATCATTAATCATAAGCATTATCTTATTGCCAATTTTTTTAGAAGCAACATTAATATCTGCCCCTTCAATATTAGGCATAATCAAAAATACAACTCCTGCTTCGCAAAAAGCCTTACTTAAAAGCGGATAAAAATCTTTATCTTTGTTTTTATCTGTTAAAGTTAGAGCATATTCAACAGCTCTTAAAAACTTAGTTTTATCATATTTTGGAGTCTCAATGTTAAGCGACTCATTGATAGCAATTTGGACCATCATATTTGCTTTAAATATATTAGAATCCGTTAATTTATCAGAAGAACTCCTAAAAACAACCGACATATCCCTATCAGAAAAAACAGATAAGGAAGCAACCTTCAAAAACTCTCTTACAGCAATAATCTGTTCATCTATCTTCCTAGGTAAATCAGGTAAGCCATAATTATTTCTAAAATATTTATAATCCAAATATTTAAAAACTTGCCTCTCCCTAATCAATTCCTCATCTGATCTAAATTCTGCTAACAAAGAATCAAAACCATTTTGAAGATTTAACCAATACGAAACACTAGTTCCAAGCATCCTAGATAATTTCATTGCAATGTCAATCGATAAACTCTGTTCTCCCCTAATTAATATGCTTAAGTTCTTAGGAGTAGTCCCCAATCTTTTTGCAAAATCAGCTTGAGTTAATCCACTATCATCTATAATCTCTTTTATATAATACCCAGGGTGAAACGCAATTGTATCCTTATATTCAATATAATTACTCATAATGTTTGCTCACCTCCGTTATCTCAACTATCCTTATTCGATCTGCTAATTCATCAATATTACAAGGAACATAAGGTCCTTTTTCCTCATTTAATGGTTGAAGAATTATTCTCCACGGTTCTCTAATTGTTTTCACATCAATCGCAAAATATCCCTCAAGATTTCTACCTTTTTTGTTTTTTAGATCATGAAATCTAAAATTCCTTTGAACTATTATATCTTTTATTGTTTCTGCTTTACTCAACGCATTAATTCTAGCTAATAAACTTCTCGTTAATACAGCATCTCCTCCAAACAATTTTGTTGCTGCCTTCACACTTGTACATTGCAACCGCACCTTTTCACTAGCAAATTCAAGTTCCAATCACAACCTCCACTATACTCAAATTACCTATCAGGTAATTTGAGTATACCATCAACTACCCTAAGAGTCAATAATTTAATTTTGAAAATTTACATTTCCAACCAACAATGCTATAATTACAAAAATTCAAATAAGAAAGGAAACCGCCATGGATATTTACGAAAAAATAGATCTTCTATACAACAAAGCTGTAAATGATGCAACTCTAAAGAGTGCCTTAATTAACACTGAAAACTCAAAAAATGCCCTGTCCGACTTCTGCAAAATTGCAGGCGAACAAGGCATTGAAATTTCACCGATGGATATAATATCAGAAAGCGAATCCTCATACGATGCAATCAGAAGAAGCACCAACGGCGGTGGCGAAAATTC
>JAILNN010000153.1 GCA_024691565.1 Lachnospiraceae bacterium
TACCTTCGGTATTGAAATCTTCCTTAAGTACTTCCTTGAAATGACAACATCACCTCTTGCTAGAATGTCTGATGAGGGTGTGATTGACCCTATTGAGAGTCCTTTCTCTGGGTTTGTGTTTAAGATTCAGGCAAATATGAATAAGGCACATAGAGATAGAATTGCTTTTATGAGAATTTGTTCTGGTAGATTTGATGCTACGAAGGATGTTTACCATGTTCAATCTGATAGAAGATTAAAGCTTTCTCAACCACAGGCTATTATGGCTCAAGAAAGAAATATTCTAACTGAGGCATATGCAGGAGATGTTATTGGTGTGTTTGATCCTGGTATCTTTTCTATTGGTGATACCTTGACAGCTCCTGGTAATAAGTTTGCTTATGAAGGTATTCCTACATTTGCGCCAGAGCATTTCTGCAGACTTGTTTCTCTTGATTCAATGAAGAGAAAACAGTTCGTAAAGGGTATTACTCAGATTGCTCAAGAGGGTGCTATTCAGATTTTTGAGGACTATAATTTAGGAATGAGCGAAATCATCGTTGGTGTCGTTGGTGTTCTTCAATTTGATGTTCTTAAATATAGACTTGAGAATGAGTATAATTGTGAGGTTAGACTTGAATCTTTGCCTTATGAATATATTAGATGGATTGCTGATCCTTCGGTTGACCCTACAAAGCTTAGAAGGATGAATAATGTTAAGGCTGTTAAGGATATGAAGGGTAATCCGTTGCTTTTATTTGTTAATGATTGGATGATTAAGATGGTTCTTGAGGATAATGAAGGGTTAGAACTCAATGAATTCAGGAAAAATTAAAAAAAATTCCAATTTTTGCTTGATTTATCTAGATTTTAGTGGTAAACTCAAAAAGTTGATGATGATTATTACAAAGTGGGCTTGAAAAAGTCCACTTTCTTATTGTAATGAATTTTGGTTAAATTCTTGTTTTTAGATGAGAATTTCATGTGAGGTTTTATTTTGACAGAGAAAAAAGAAATACTTAAAAGGACTGAGGAACTGGTTACACCAATTCTTGATGAAAGAGGTTTTGATCTATATGATATTGAATATAGTGATAAGGCTGATAATAAGTATCTTACGATTCTTATTGATAAAGAAGGTGGAATTACCCTCAATGATTGCGAGGATATTAATCGCAAGATGAGTGAGATTCTTGATAAGGATGATTACATTGATGACGCTTATATCCTTGAAGTAGGTTCTCCTGGAATCAATAGGAAGCTTACTAAGGATAAACACTTTGAAGCTGCAATCGGCTCGTTAGTTGATGTTCAGCTTTACAAAAAAATTACTCTTGAAACCGGTAAGAAGCCGGTATCAACAAAGCTTATTACTGGAGAACTCAAGAGTTTTTCAGATGACAGTATCGTTGTTGATGTTGATGGTTTGGAAATGACAATTGAAAAATCTGATATATCTGTTGTAAGAATGGGTTTTGACTTTTAAAAAATGGAGGAAAACACAATGGCTGTAAAGAAATCAAAGAAAAATGCCAACAATGATGGCGCTGAGCTTATTATGGCTTTAAATGCTATCGAGAAAGAGAGAAAGATCAGTAAAGAGGTTTTGCTTAAAGCAATTGAAGATTCTTTAAAGCTTGCCTGCAAGAGCCAGTTTGGAACAAACGATAACATCCGAGTTGAGATTAACAAGGAAACCGGAGAATATAAAGTTTATTCTGAAGAAAAGGTTGTTGCTGATGATGAACTTGTAGACGAGGTTACAGAGATTAGTCTTACTCAGGCTCATTTAAAATATGGTGAGGATAAGAAGGTTGGAGATATTATTTCAACTGAGGTTACACCAAAGAACTTTGGTAGAATTGCAGCAGGACATGCTAAGCAGACCATTGTGCAGACTATTCGTCAGGAAGAAAGAGAAGTTCTCTTTAAAGAGTTTTATGAGAAACAGCACGATGTAGTTACAGGTGTTGTTCAGAGATATAATGGCAGAAATATTCAGATTAATCTTGGAAGACTTGATACTGTTCTTACAGAAAATGAGCAGGTTCCAACAGAGAGGTTTAAGCCAACAGAGAGAGTTAAGCTTTATGTTGTTGATGTAAAGAAGACACAGAGAGATCCTAAGGTTATTGTTTCTCGGACTCATCCAGATTTGGTTAAGAGACTTTTTGAGGAAGAAGTTACTGAAATTCAGGATGGTGTTGTTGAGATTATGAGTATTGCCAGAGAAGCTGGTAGCCGTACAAAGATGGCTGTTTATACTGGTAATTCTAATGTTGATCCTGTAGGTGCCTGTGTTGGTGTTAACGGTTCTAGAGTAAATGCAGTTGTTAATGAGCTTAGAGGAGAGAAGATTGATATTATTGTTTGGAGTGATATTCCTGCAATCCTTATTGAGAATGCTCTTAGTCCAGCAACAGTAATTTCTGTTGATGTTGATATTGAAGAGAAGACTGCAGAAGTTTTAGTTCCAGATGATCAGCTTTCACTTGCAATTGGTAAGGAAGGTCAGAATGCTAGACTTGCTGCTAAGCTTACAGGTTATAAGATTGATATTAACTGTGAAAGTGGTTTCCTTGATTTCTAATTTTGAAGTCATTGATTATACATGTTTTTGAAAGGCAGGTTTAGTTATGCCTAAAAAAGAAGTTTTGAGGCAATGCGTAGCATGCAGAGAATCAAAGAATAAGAATGAACTCCTAAGGATTTGCAGAACAACAGAAGGTGATGTTTGTGTGGATTTAACTGGAAGGATGAATGGTCGAGGAGTTTATTTATGTAAGGATGAGTCTTGTGTTGAGTTAGCATTTAAACGAAAGGCTCTCGATAAATCTCTTAAGATTCATATCTCTGATGTAAGAGTAGATGAGTTGAAGAGTGAAATCTTAGAGGTTATTAATAATTAATTGGTTTTGAAGGCATTTTGTTTAGCCTTTGAATATAGAGGTGTTTTATGAATCAGAAGCTTAGAGGAGCTATTAGTTTAGCGATGAAGGCGGGAGCAATTACGTCTGGTGGAGAGAAGAGTCTTGAGGCGATTAGAAAGGGAAAGGCTTTTTTGGTTATTGTTGCTACTGATGCATCTGAAAACACAAAGAAAAGATTTAGAGATTCGAGTTCCTTTTATGAGGTTATATATAAGGAATGCTTTTTGATGGATGAACTTGGTGGTCTTATCGGTAAAGCTGACAGAGCTGTCTGCGTTGTTATTGATGAGGGATTTGCAAATATGATTTCATCCAAATTAGATTAATATCTTATTGAATTTATTGCACTATTATGATATCAGGAGGTCTTAAAAGTTTATGGCAAAGATTAAGTTATATGAATTTACAAGGAGTTTGGAAAAAAGGTTTCCAACAATAAAAAATAAGGATGTGGTTAACCTTCTTAACGAGAATGGTTTTAAGGTTAAGAGTGCGTTGAATAATATTGAGGATGATGCTATTGCCTTCCTTTTCAGGCATTTTAACGATCCACAGGTTATCGAGCGTTTGAATAATGATGCAGCGGCTGCAGCTAATGCATCACAGAGTAAGTCTACCTCTAAAGAGGGAGGTGCTACCTCAACTGATAATAAAAAGACCTCCACAAATACAGTTGAGAAAAGCAAGACTAAGAAGAAGGCTGAAAGTACAACTAAAACTACAAAGAAGGATTCAAAGAATAGTGCATCTGATGTAAATGAAATAGAAGAAAAGAAAGAAGATAAGACTAAAATCGAAGAGAAGCCTGTTAAGGTTGAAGAAAAAGAAGAAAAGAAACCTGTTAAGGTTGAAGAGAAGAAAGTAGATAATAAGGAAGTTAAGGCTGAACCTAAAAAGTCTGTTGATAATGCGCCTAAGAAAGATGAGCCTGTTAAGAGCGCACCTGCAAAAGATAAGCAGGATTTTGATAAAAAGAATAAGAATTTTAATAATAGACAAAATGACAGAAACCAGAATAGAAATGGAAATTCTGGAAATTCTGATAGAAGAAATGATAGGAATTTTGATAATAGAAATTCTGATAATAGAAATTCTGGAAATTCCGATAGAAATAATAATAGGAATTTTGATAGAAATAAAAATCCTAGAAATAATAACTTTGATAAACGTAATCAGGATGATAGAGATAGAAGAAATAATAAGGATAATCGTAAGTTTAATAACAACGATAACAATTCTTATGGTCAGAGAAATCAGGCTAAGAAGAATGATAACAAGAATGATTTTGTAGCTGATTTTAGTACAAATAAGCCTGATGTAAGTAAGAGACAGAAGAGTAAGCAGGATAATAAGAATAATAATAACAATAAGGAAAGAGGAAATAAGCAGGCTTATAACCGTAAAAAGGATAAGAATATCGACTTTAATCCTCTTTATCCAGATGGAATTCGTCCTAGAAAGCCTAAGAAAAACAAGAATCAGGCTGGTGCATTTATTAAACCTGAGGTTGTTAAGAAGGAAGAGCCAGAGGAGACAATTAAGAATATTAAGCTTCCTGAGACTCTTACAATTAAGGAATTTGCTGATATCATGAAGATTCAGCCTTCTAAGCTTATTAAAGATCAGTTCCTTAAGGGTAATGTTGTTACTCTTAATCATCAGATTAGCTTTGAAGAAGCTGAGGAAATTGCTTTAGAATATAACTGTATTGCTGAACCTGAGGAAAAGGTTGATGTTATTGCAGAACTTCTTAAGGAAGATGATGAAGATGAGAGCTTAATGGTTAAGCGTCCACCTGTAGTCTGCGTTATGGGACACGTTGATCATGGTAAGACTTCACTTCTTGATGCTATCAGAGAGACTCATGTAACATCTAGAGAAGCTGGTGGTATTACACAGCATATTGGTGCTTATGTTACAGAAATCAATAATCAGAAGATTACCTTCCTTGATACACCTGGTCATGAGGCCTTCACAGCAATGAGAATGCGTGGTGCTGAGGCTACTGATATTGCGGTTCTTGTAGTTGCTGCTGACGATGGTGTCATGCCTCAGACAATTGAAGCTATTAACCATGCTAAGGCTGCTGGTGTTGAGATTATTGTTGCGGTTAATAAGATTGATAAGCCAAGTGCTAATATTGAAAGAGTTAAACAGGAGTTGGTTGAGTACGGACTTACTGCTGAAGACTGGGGTGGTGAGACAATATTTGTTCCTGTTTCAGCTCATACAAAAGAGGGTATTGAGACCCTCCTTGAAATGATTATCCTTACTTCAGATATTTGTGAACTTAAGGCTAATCCTAATAGAAATGCCCGTGGTGTTGTTATCGAGGCTCAGCTTGATAAGGGTAGAGGACCTGTTGCAACAGTTCTTGTTCAGAAGGGTACTCTTAAGATTGGTGATAACATTGCTGTTGGTTCTGCTTACGGTAAGGTTCGTGCCATGACTAATGATCTTGGACAGAGAGTTAAGGATGCATCTCCTTCAATGCCTGTTGAGATTATCGGTCTTCATGATGTTCCTGAAGCTGGTGAAATCTTTATGGCTGTTGATAGCGATAAGGAAGCTAAGAATATTGCTGCTACCTATGTTAAGGAAAGTCGTGAGAAGCTTCTTTCAGATACTAAGTCTAAGCTTACACTTGATGGCCTCTTTGATCAGATTAAGGCTGGTGAAGTTAAGGAATTGGATTTGATTGTTAAGGCTGATGTTCAGGGTTCTGTTGAGGCGGTTAAGCAGAGCTTACTTAAGCTTAGTAATGAAGAGGTTCAGGTTCGTGTTATCCACGCTGGTGTTGGTGCAATTAATGAATCTGACGTTGATCTTGCTAGTGCTTCTAATGCTATTATTATCGGATTTAATGTTCGTCCTGATAATAGTGCTAAAGAAACAGCTGAAAGAGAAAAAGTTGATGTTAGACTTTATAGAGTAATCTATGATGCTATTGAAGATATTGAAGCTGCTATGAAGGGAATGCTTGATCCTGAGTTTGAGGAAAAGGTTATTGCTCATTTGGAAGTTCGTCAGACATTCAAGGCATCTGGAATTGGTATTATCGCTGGTTCTTATGTGCTTGATGGAAAGATTGAAAGAGGTTCAAGCGTTAGAATTACTCGTGAGGGTGATCTCGTATTCGAAGGTGAACTTTCATCTCTTAAGAGATTTAAGGATGATGTTAAGGAAGTTGCTACAGGATATGAATGTGGTCTTGTTATTAAGGACTTCAATGACATTAAGGAAGGCGACCAGATTGAAGCATACAAGATGGTTGAGATTCCTAGATCATAAAGAATATTGTTTATATAGAAAAGAGACTTATATAGAATTATGAAAAAAAGAAGTATTAAGTATGAAAGAATGAATGATGAGGTCATGAGAGAGGTTAGTAGAATTATCTCCAGAGATATTAAGGACCCTAGAATTCATCCTATGACAAGTGTTTTATCTGCAGATGTTTCACCAGATTTACATAATGCTAGAATCTATGTTAGCGTATTTGGTGGAGAAGAGGAGAGAAAGAAGACTGCTCAGGGACTTAAGAGTGCTGCTCCTGCAATAAGACATATGCTTGCAAAGAATATGAATATGAGGGTTACTCCTCAGCTTTCATTTGTTGTTGATGATACTATTGAGTATGAGGCAGCCATTGCAGCTAAGATTAAGAAGGTTAGTGAAGAGAATCGTTTGAATGATGAAAATCGTTTAGATGAAGAGGATGAAGATTTTGATTCTTTTGATGATGAATTCGATGATGAAGAATTTGATGATGAAGAATAATATGATATTGTTTAGGAAGAGGTTTGTTTGAATATTATGACTGAATTAAAAGAGTATGTTAAGGATGCCCAGAATATCGTGGTTGCTGGACATGTTGCACCCGATGGAGATTGTGTGGGTTCTGTAATTGCAATTTACAGGTATATTAGGAAGTTATTCCCTGAGAAAAAGGTTACTGCTTATCTTGAGAATCTTCCTGCTGTATACGATTTTTTGGATCCTGATAATAGTATTATTAGTAATGAATTAGATAATGATGAGGTTGATCTTTTTATTGCTGCCGATACTAGTAGCATCGACAGACTCGGTATAGTTGGTGAGGTGTTTAAAAAGGCTAAGTCAACTATGGTTATTGATCACCATGTAAGCAATCATGGCTATGGTCAGGTTAATATTATTGAGACTCCTCTTAGTTCTGCTTGCGAACTTATTGCTACACTTATGGCTGAAGAGGATATTGATAAGGATATTGCTTCTGCAATTTACACTGGAATGGTTACTGATTCTGGTGGATTTAGATTTTCAGCTACTAGTAGAAAAACCATGAATATCGCTGGAATGCTTATGGAAAAAGGTATTGACCATGCCTTTATTATGGATAGATGTATGTATAGCAGAACATATAATCAGGCTCAGTTACTTGGTAGAGCTTTGCTTGAAAGTATGCTTGTTATGGATGGTAAATGTATTATTACTACAGTTACTAAGAAGATGATGGATATTTATGAGTGTCTTGAAGAGGATACTGAGGGTATTGTGGATCAGCTTAGAGTAACAAGGGGCGTTGAGGTGGCTGTTTTCCTTCGTGAAAGAGGAGAGCAAGAATATAAGGTTAGTCTTCGTTCCAATAGTTATATTGATGTTAGTCGTGTTGCTGAGTATTTTGATGGCGGCGGACATATTAGAGCTGCAGGATTTACTATGAGAGGCTCAATTCATGATATTGTAAATAATATTATGGAGCAGATTAATCTTCAGATGTAGAGGGTTTTAATGAACGGAATTATTAATATTTATAAGGAAGAGGGATTTACATCCTTTGATGTTGTTGCGAAGCTTAGAGGTATTTTAAAGACTAGAAAGATTGGTCATACAGGTACGCTTGACCCTTCTGCAACGGGTGTTCTTCCAGTTACCGTTGGTAATGCTACTAAGGTTTGTGAATTAATTACTGATAAGGTTAAGGAATACAAAGCTACGGTTTTACTTGGTGTTCAAACTGATACCTTAGATATGGATGGACAAATTCTTAGAGAAGACAAAGATATAGAAGTTAATGAAGAGGAGATAAAGACAGTTGTCTCCTCTTTTTTGGGTGAAATAAAGCAAATTCCTCCTATGTATTCTGCTATTAAGATTAATGGAAAAAAGCTATATGAGTATGCTAGAGAGGGTAAGGAAGTTGAAAGAAAGGAAAGGGTGGTTACAATTTTTGATATTAAGGTAACTGACTTTAATCTTTCAAAGAATAGATTTGATATAGTAGTTTCTTGTTCTAAGGGTACATATATTAGGAGTCTTTGCGCTGATATTGGCGAGAAGCTTGGTACGGTTGCTGTTATGGAAAAACTTTTAAGGACACGTTCTGGTGAGTTTTATCTTGATAATGCACATAAAATTTCTGAAGTAGAAGAAATTGTTAAAGAGGGAAGAATTGATGAAATACTTCTTCCAGTCGATATAGTGTTTTCAAAATATGAGAGTGTTTATCTTGATGGTAGTCTGGATAAGATTTTATATAATGGTGGTTGGTTTGATTATAAGGATTTTGGTTTAGATAAAGACGAGATTTATGGAGATAAAAATAGTCATGTTAGGGTATATGATTCAAAGGGCGAATTTAAGGCGATTTATAAGCTTGTCGGTAACAATTTTAAACCTGAAAAGATGTTTCTATAATTTTTATTTTAGTTTTTGAAAAAAAGTGCACAAAATTTTACTAAAAACTTTGTTAGATTTTAACAAAGTTTTTTTGTTGTGTTTAAAATTTTATTGTGAAAGGTAACAGAAATTTTATAAAGAAGATTGGTTAGTTTGTCTATGGACGGCAAATTATTATTTTGATATTATTGGTCCCACATAAATTCAGCAGAGAAGTTTTTATGTATATCTTCAGAACATATATATTAATTTATATTTATGAAAGGGGCAATTTGTTACGATATGGAATATAACGATTTTAAAAATAAGCTTAAGAAGCTTTTGGAGAAGAAGATTACTGAAGGATATAAGGTTTATGAAAATACTGTATTAAAGAATAATTCTATTTTATTAGATTCATTTGTGATTTGTAATGAGGAGACTAATGTGTCTCCAAATTTTTATGTGAAGCATTACTTTAAGATGTATGAAGATGGGATGCCATTAGATTATTTAGTAGATGATATTATTGAGAAATTTGAGGAAAATGTTAATTGTCCAAAATATGAGAAGGTTGATATTGAGTTTGATAAGGTTAAGAGTAGAATTGTTGGAAGACTAATTTCTAAAGATAAAAATGAGATGCTTTTAAAGACTGTTCCTCATATTGATATTATGGATTTGAGTGTGATTTTTTATATTTTATTAGATTATGGAGAGAAGCAATGTACAGGATTTAGGCTTACTAATAGCCTATTTGAGAAGTGGAATGATGAGGGAGTGGACTTAGATAGGCTATATGATTTGGCATTAAAAAATTCATCTGAGCTTCTTCCTGTTATGATGACACCATTAATTGATTTTATTGAAAAGATTTCTGATATTTCTGAATTAGATGGAATAGCTGTTAATAATGATCTGTTTGTTCTTACTAATGAATCGATGCTTCATGGGGCTTTTGCGGTCTTTTATGAGGGCATGTTAGAGAAAATCTATGAAGAAATCGGTGGAGAATATTTTGTACTACCTAGTAGTGTTCATGAAGTTATTATTTATAAAGATAATGGAGATGGAGATACGAATTTTTTGATAAACATGGTAGTAAATGTGAATCAAAATATTGTATGTAATGAGGATATACTCTCTGATAATGTTTATAAATATAATAGTTCGACAAAATCGCTTGAAATGGTTGAATTTGTTGAAGGTGGAACTAAGGGTAGAATCTTTTTTGAAACTTGTAATAAGTAAATATTTAGCGTTTTTTTAAAAAAGAAATCAAAATTACGCAGAAATGAGGTTATATGAAAATTAAAAAAATTCTTGGAATTATTGCAATTTGTATATGCTTAATTTCATCTACATATGCTGTAACTAATGCAGTAACATATTATACGATTTACTTTAATGCTAATGGCGGTGTGATTAAGCCTGATAAGGTTGTTGGTGAAGAAGGCGCTGAAATGACTACCTTCCCAACTCCTACGAGAGAAGGTTATACTTTTGAGGGTTGGTATGAATATAGCGTTGATGGTCCTAGGGTTTATTATTTTTTATTTAATAGGAATTTTACTGTATATGCACATTGGAAAGCAAATCAATATAAAGTTAAGTGTGATGCTAATGGTGGTTTAATCAATGGCGCAAGCTCATCGAATATAACTACGACCTATGATAGTACATATCCGACTTTGCCAACTCCTACTAGAACTGGTTACACCTTTGATGGATGGTATACTGAAGAAAATGGAGGAAATGCGATTACGACTTCTGTTGTTTATAACGAAACAAAAGATATTACTATCTATGCTCATTGGACAGCTAATAAGTATAAGGTGGTTTATAATTCAAATAAGCCACAAACAGCAACATCCAGTATTTCAGGTGGAATGAGTGTTAGTGAGTTTACATATGGAACAAGTGGAAAACTTACTGAAAACAATTTTACTCTTCCAGGATATACATTTAAATGCTGGAATACTAAGGCAGATGGAAAAGGTACAAGCTATAGTAATGGAGCGACAGTTTCTAATTTAAGTGCGACTAATGGTGAGAGTGTTAATCTTTATGCTCTTTGGAATAAGGGTACTGCAAATACAACATTTTACACTTCTTGCCAATATGAAGATGGTGAATTTGTAGAAAAAGTGGTTGTTAAGCAATATGAGTCTGATAGCTATAAGAGTATTTTAAGTACGATTATTAATTTAGGGTTAGGTTATGATTCTCGGTATATGTATGTTGATGGATTCAGCGCTGTTTCAGGAACGAGTGGTAAGATTAGCAATGATAATATATTTATTTCTCCTAATGGAGATGCTGCATATATGGTAAAGATTTCAAGGCGTTTTACTGTAAATTTCGATAGTGCGATTATTGATGGTGAGAATAAAAATATTGCAGTGATAGAGGTAAATGATATTGCAGGAATGGAGAAGGTTCTTGATTTAATAAGCGGAAATCCAACTTATCAAAACGAGGTTGAACTTACAAAGCAGCTTATGAGTGTTAGTGGATATAAGATTATTGTCGGAGAGGATGTTACACTTGAAGAAGCTGATAGTCTTGTTAAGTTTATAAAGGATATACCTAATGCAATTGAAGTCGAGGTTAGTAGCGGTAATAATTATTATTCTACAGGCGAGAATAAGGATTGTGTTATGTCCTATAATAAAAAGACATTATATGCTGTTTTAAACAGAGTAGAAGAGTTTAATATTCCGGAAACTATTGAGGTTATTGGTAGCAGAGCCTTTATGAATTGTGAGAATATTGAATATATTGAAATTCCATCAACAGTTAAATATATTTATTCGGATGCGTTTTTTAACTCTGATGCTGATAAGATAGTTTTAAATCCGTTCTGTGAGATTAGTGAGGATAGTGAGTATACTTTAGGAACAGGAAATTTGTATGCTACAAATCCATCTAAATCTTATTCATACTATGAATTTGCTCTTGAAAAAGGAAATAATGAGCTGAAATTCATTGAAATTCCCAATGATGTTAAGGCATTAGCTGATTTAACTTATGAAATTGAATTCAATTCAAATGAAGGTAGTGGAGAGATGGAAAATCAGGAGATTAGCTATTTTGAGAAGAATAAATTAAGTAAAAATATTTTTGAAAGAAAGGGCTTTATCTTTAATGGATGGGATACTGAAGAAAAAGGAAGTGAAGTGATTTTTTATGATGAAGAAGAGGTATATAGAATTGCATCTTTAGGAGCGGTGAAAAAGCTTTTTGCTGTTTGGGAAAAAGATCCTAATGCAAGTAGCGATGAAACTAGCGTGTCTAGTGGTAGTGCTGCAAGTGGAGATAGTGGTGAGGGTTCTGGAAGTGGAGATAGTGGTGAAGGTTCTGGAAGTGCCACATCTATTATTTCTGATGATAGTGGTTCTAAGAAGAGTGAATCAGGCGATTCTTCAAGCGGTTCAGCATCAAGCGGTTCAGCATCAAGTGGTTCAGAATCAAGTGGTTCAGCATCAAGTGGTTCGTCTTCAGGTAGTTTGTCTTCAGGTGGAGCATCTAATTTAAGTGATGCAGGAAGTCAGACGGCAGAAAGTGGTAAGATTACACAAATTACAACTGGTCCTGGAGTTTTAAAGATTAAGACCTTGGATGGAACAGAATATGATTTGAGTGATTGTGAAGTAATACGTAATAATGAGAGTTGTTTAAAACTTGCTGATGGGACTTATGTACCTTTAAAGGATTTAATTGAAAAAGGATATAGTATTTTATCTGAAAATGGTGGACTTTACCTTGTGGATAGTAATGGACAGAAGAGTTTAATTAAGCTTCTTACTAGTGATACGATTACAACATTAAAAACAGGTAGTGATTCTACAGTTATTAGGGTGCAGAAAATTAAACTAGGTAAGGCTGAGACAGTTAAGTTTAAGGATGAATCTATTTCTGAAATTAATTTACCAGAAAATTCAAAGATTTGCGTTAAGGTAAGTAAGACTGATGATGGATATAAGATTCAAGGTCTTAGGAAGGGAGTTACAAAGGTTAAGCTTATTGCTAAGGATAATAGCAGAAGAATTATTACTGTTAAGGTATATAAGGCGCCTAAGAAAATAAAAGCTAAAGATATTAAGATTAGTAAGGGGAAGAGCAAGAATATTAAGATTAATTTTAAGAAAAATCAATGGAGTTATAGCTTAGATTTTAAGGTTATAAGTGGTAAAAAATATATTAAATTAGGTAAAAAGAATTCAAGAAAACCTAGTATTAAGGGATTAAAAAAGGGTAGAAGTGTTATTGAAGTTAAAACTTATAATAATATTACTAAAAAAATTAATGTTAATGTTTCATAAAATAGCCTATTTATAGGCTTTAGACGGAAATAGTTAATTATTAGCTTACTTTACAAATTTTTTTAAATATGCTAGTATATACAGTGCTTTGCGGATTTTTTACCGTTTGCGTCTGTAGCTCAGTGGATAGAGCGTCGGCCTCCGGAGCCGAGTGCGGAGGTTCAATTCCTCTCAGACGCGATGAAAGCGCTGTAGAATAGGCGAGATATGTTAGAAGGGATTATTTATATATTATGAGTATGAAGGCTAAATTTAGGACATTAACTATTTCTTTTGTGATGATGTTTATTGGAATGCTTTTCTTTTCAGCAAAAACTCCAGCACCAATAAACTTTGCCAGAATGGTTGGTATTAGAACTTTAAAAATTGACCATTCTGAGATTTCAACCTTTGGAGCGATTAGTACAACTGAGAATCTTACAAATGAAGAGTTGACTACAACAATTAATGAATTAGTTACTAATTACTATGCTGCTAAAAAGAATATTGATATGAAGGGAATGAAGAAATATGTAAGCAATATTAAGTATGTTCAGCAGCAGAAGCTTCTTACTGAGGCAGAGTATGTTGAAGATTATAGAAACTTCAATTGCCTTGTTCTTAATGCAGATGAAGGAAGCTATAGAGTTTATGCATATTACTATGTAAAGATTTATAATGTTGATACACTTATTCCTTCACTTTCTGCACTTTATGTATCAGAAGATTACAATGGTGATCTTAAGGTTTATCTTGGCTCACTTAATTCTAGAGAGCAGGATATTATTAATACCTTAGATAACTTAGATATTGTTAAAGAGCTTTCTAGAAGTGTTCAGGAAGAATTAAATGCTATTATTGCAAATGATCAGCAGGTTAAGAAGTTCTATAAGATGCTTAGAGATATGACTGTATCTGGAACTGAAGAGGAATCTAATGAAAACATCGATAGTGAAGCTGTAATGGCTACTGAAAAACCTGCGGATGATAGCGAGAAGGCTGAGGAGTCTTCTGACAATAAGAAGAAAGATTCTGATAATAGTTCTTCTAAGAAGAAAAATAATAAAAAGAATAACAATAATAAGAAAAACAAAAATAAGAAGAACAAAAAGAAGAATAAAAAGAATAACTAATTGATTGAATTAAACTTTAGAGGGATAATATGGAATCCGATAAAATTAGAATCAATAAGTTCTTAAGTATGTCTGGTATATGTTCAAGGAGAGAAGCTGATAGGGCGATTTTAGAAGGAAGAGTCCTGGTTAATTCGCTTCCTTCTGAACAGGGACAAATGGTTTCAGAGGAAGATGAAATTCTCTTTGATGGTAAAAGAGTTAGTCTTAAAAATGAAGATATATATTTAATCTTTAATAAACCTATGGGACTTGTTTGTACAACGGCTAAGTTTGAGAATGGTGTTAAAATTAGAAATGTAGTTGATTATATTAACTATCCGGAAAGAATTTACCCGGTGGGCAGGCTCGACAAGAATTCGGAGGGCCTGCTCATTTTAACTAATCAGGGTAATGTAATGAATAAGGTTTTAAAAAGTAGATATAATCACGAGAAGGAATATTTTGTAAAAGTTAATAAAGATATCTCGGATGATGACCTTAAAAGGCTTTCTAAGGGGGTTAGAATCTTTGATCCTTCTAAGAATAGAGAGGTTTACACTAAAAGGTGTAAAGTGTGGAGAGAGTCTTCAGATTCATTCCATATTATTCTTACTCAAGGATTAAATAGACAGATTAGAAGAATGTGTGAGACCTTTGGATTTAAGGTTGTGAGACTTAGGAGAGATAGGATTGTTAATATTACATTGGGTGAACTTAAACCTGGTAAATATAGAAAACTAAGTAAAGAAGAAGTCGCTGAACTAAAGAGGCAATTAAATATTGATGAGTAGAAATTTATGTGGAGGTGGAACATATGGACGAAATGAAAAGAATTAAAGAACTTGTTGAAATTTTAAATAAGGCTGCAGAGGTTTATTATTCTGGACAAGATGAAATTATGAGCAATTTTGAGTATGATAAGCTTTATGATGAACTTCTTATGTTGGAAGAAAAGACAGGTGTTATTCTTTCTAATAGTCCTACGTCAAAGGTTGGATTTGAGGTCAGTGATAATCTTCCTAAGGTTGAGCATGAGTCTCCTATGCTTTCGTTAGATAAGACTAAGGATAGAGAAACGCTTAGAGCGTGGCTTAAAGATAAGGAAGGGCTTTTATCATGGAAGATGGATGGTCTTACTGTTGTTTTAACCTATGAAAATGGAGAGTTATCTGAGGCTGTTACTCGTGGAAATGGAACGATTGGAGAACTTGTTACAGCCAATGCTAAAACCTTTACAAATATTCCACTAAAGATTTCTTTTAAAGGAAAGCTTTGTATTAGGGGAGAGGCTGTAATTCCTTATTCTATTTTTGAGAAGATTAATAGTGAATTACCTGAGGAAGAGAAATATAAAAATCCTAGAAATCTATGTAGTGGTTCTGTTAGACAGCTTGATAGTTCAGTTGCTGCTAAGAGAAAGATTTCTTTCTTTGCATTTGCGCTTGTTACTGCGACATATTTAGATGGGGATACAAAAAAAGAGGTTGATTTTAATAATTCCAATGAGGAGAAATTTAAGTTTCTTGTTAATCAGGGCTTTCAGGTGGTTGAATATAAAAAGACTGATGAAAGTAAGATTTTAGATGATATTGAGTGGTTTTCAAATAAGATTACTACTAATGATTTTCCCTCAGATGGTTTGGTTTTATTATATAATGATATTCAATATGGTTTATCGCTTGGTAGAACAGCTAAGTTCCCAAGAAATGCCATTGCTTTTAAATGGATGGATGAGACGGCACTTACACATTTAATTAATATTGAGTGGAATGCTTCGAGGACCGGACTTATTAATCCTATTGCTGTTTTTGAGCCTGTTGAACTTGAAGGTACAACAGTTCAGAGGGCGAGTGTTCATAATGTTAGTATTGTACGTGAATTAAAACTTGGAGTAGGAGATGAAATTAAGGTATATAAGGCTAATATGATTATACCTCAAATTTCTGAAAATCTTACTATGAGTGATAATTGTGAAATTCCTAAAGTATGCCCAGTTTGCGGTTCTGAAACATCACTTAAGACTGATGATCAAAAGACGGTTTTAATGTGTAATAATCCAGATTGTACTGCAAAGAAGCTTAATTCTTTTGTGCATTTTGTTTCTAGGGATGCAATGAATATAGATGGTCTTTCTAAGATGACAATTGAAAAATTTATTGCTTTAGGATTTGTTAAAGAACCTGCAGATTTTTATGATTTAGAAAAATATGAGAGTGAAATTATTTCGATTGAAGGCTTTGGAAATAGGGCATTTAATAACCTTCAGGAAGCTATTGAAAAGTCAAAAAATGTTAAAATTGCCAACTTTATTTTTGCTTTAGGAATTTTAAATGTTGGTTTATCAAATGCTAAATTAATTGCAAAATATTTTAATTATGATTTTGATAAAATTAGAAACCTTAAGGAAGAAGATTTGGTTGAAATTGATGGTATTGGCGATGTAATTGCTAAGAGTTTTACTGAATATTTTGCTAATGAATCTAACAAAAAGAAGGTTGATGATTTATTAAAATATATTACCTTTGAAAAAGAAGTTGTTTCTGAGGAGAATGAAACTCTTTCTAATTTAATCTTTGTTATTACTGGTTCACTTAATGTTTATGGTAATCGTAGTGAACTAAAGGAATATATCGAAGGAAAGGGTGGTAAGGTTGCTGGTAGTGTTAGTAAGAAAACTTCATTCCTTATTAATAATGATAATACCAGTACATCGTCGAAAAATAAAAAAGCCCAGGAACTTAATGTACCTATAATTACTGAGGCTGAGTTTATTGAACGTTTTGGTGAGTAGTAAAATACTTATTATAAGTATTTAAAAATAAATTTAAAATATACATATAAAAAAATGCATATTAATATTCATAATATGTACAAGAAATGGAGTGATTGTAATGCCTATTAAAGTTAAAAATAATTTGCCTGCTAAGATGATTATGGAACAAGAGAATATTTTTATGATGGATGAAGTTAGGGCAAACACTCAGGATATTAGACCTTTGGAAATACTTGTTTTAAATCTTATGCCTCTTAAGGAGGATACTGAGGTGCAGCTTCTTAGATGCCTCTCTAATACACCACTGCAGCTTAAGGTTACCTTATTAACAACTGCAACATATCAGGGTAAGAATACGTCACCTAGTCATTTGGATGAGTTTTACAAGACTTTTGATGAGGTTAAAGAGAAAAAGTTTGATGGTATGATAATTACTGGTGCACCTGTTGAAAAACTCGATTTTGAAGAGGTTCAATATTGGGATGAATTAGTTGAAATTATGGAGTGGTCAAAATCTAATGTTACTTCAACACTTCATATTTGTTGGGGCGCTCAAGCGGCTCTTTATTATCATTTTGGTGTTAAAAAGTTTGAATATGATAAAAAACTATTTGGTAATTTTTGGCATAGAGTAATTCATCGTAAGATTCCTTTTGTTAGAGGATTTGATGATGTTTTCTTGGCTCCTCATTCTAGATATACTGGAATTAGTCATGAAGATGTTTTAAAGGCCTACGATGATGGACTTAGAGTTCTTTGTGATTCTGAAAAATGTGGTGATGTAATGCTTATGAGTGAAGACGGAAGTCAGTTCTTCGTACTTTGCCACCTTGAGTATGATAGGATGACTCTTGATAATGAATATAAGAGAGATGCTGCAAAGGGGATGGATACTCAACTACCTGAAAATTATTATGAAGATGATAATCCAGAGAATAAGCCGCTTCTTAAGTGGAGAGCACATTCTGATATGATGTATTCAAATTGGGTGAATTACTATGTTTATCAGGAAACTCCATATGATATTAATGCTATTAAGAAGAGAGAAAAGAAGAGTAAGTAATTTATTGAATTTTAGGTTTTAAAGTTGATGATTAAATAATATTAAATCAAAAAAAGAGCTATGTTACATATTTGAGGGATAACCTCGATGTACATAGCTCTTATTTAATCTTTGATCTTAAAATATTAACGTCAAAAATTCGATATCTAATTATCTGTCACCATACATTTTCTCGTAGTAGTTCTGATATTCACCACTGATGATTTCTTCCCACCATTCTTTGTTATCAAGATACCACTGAATTGTCTTCTTGATTCCATCGGCAAATTTTGTTTCTGGGAGCCATCCGAGTTCACTATGAATCTTAGTTGGGTCGATTGCGTAACGCATGTCATGGCCCTTTCTGTCTGTTACATAAGTGATAAGACTTTCTGGCTTATTTAACTCTTTACAAATAATCTTTACAATATCGATATTCTTCATTTCGTTGTGGCCACCAATGTTGTAAACCTCACCAACACGTCCATTGTGGATGATAAGGTCGATTGCCTTACAATGATCTTCAACATAGAGCCAATCACGTACGTTTTCTCCCTTTCCATAAACTGGAAGTGGCTTATCATTGAGTGCGTTTGCAATCATAAGAGGGATAAGCTTCTCTGGGAAGTGATATGGTCCATAGTTATTTGAACATCTTGAAATTGTTACAGGAAGACCATAAGTTCTGTGGTATGCAAGTACAAGTAAGTCTGCACCAGCTTTTGATGAACTATAAGGACTTGATGTATGAATTGGAGTTTCCTCTGTGAAGAAAAGGTCTGGACGATCAAGTGGAAGATCACCATAAACTTCATCAGTTGAAACCTGGTGATAACGCTTGATACCATATTTTCTACATGCATCCATTAAAACAGCAGTTCCTTTGATGTTTGTATCAAGGAAAACTTCTGGATTCTCGATTGAACGGTCTACATGTGACTCTGCTGCAAAGTTAACAACCATATCTGGCTTTTCTTCTTCGAAGAGCTTGTAAACAGCATCTCTATCTGTGATTGATTCTTTTACAAATCTGAAGTTTGGATTATCCATTACAGGTTTGAGAGTTGAGAGATTACCAGCATAAGTAAGGCAGTCTAAACAAACAATCCTGTAGTCAGGATATTTATTTAACATGTGAAATACAAAGTTACTTCCAATAAATCCGGCTCCTCCGGTTACAATAATAGTCATTTTAAACATTTCCTCCGTAGATTAATAGTTTTTATAATTAATAGAAAATCTTTCCTTCAGCAACTTGTTTAAGATGTTTTCCGTAGGTTGATTTTCCGTAAAGATTAGCAGATTCAATTAACTTATCTTTGCTGATCCATCCGTTTTTATAGGCGATTTCTTCAATTGCTGAAATCTTAACTCCCTGACGGTTTTCAATTACACGAACAAATTCTGTTGCATCAGCAAGAGCGTCCATTGTTCCAGTATCTAACCATGCATAGCCACGACCGAGAGTTACAACATTTAATGAACCTTCTTCTAAGTACATACGATTCAAATCTGTGATTTCAAGTTCTCCTCTTGCACTTGGTTTAACTTTTTTAGCCATTTCAACAACTCTGTTGTCGTAGAAGTAAAGTCCAGTTACGCAATAATTTGACTTTGGATGTTCTGGTTTTTCTTCAATTGAAATTGCTTTTCCGTTTTCATCGAATTCAACGATTCCGAATCTTTCAGGATCGTCTACATAATATCCAAAAACAGTAGCGCCGTTTTCTCTTGATGCAGCTTCTCTTAAATGCTTAGATAAACCGCTACCATAGAAAATATTATCTCCAAGAACCATTGCACAAGAATCGCCATTGATGAATTCTTCACCAAGAAGGAAGGCCTGAGCAAGTCCATCTGGAGATGGCTGAATTTTATAAGAAAGATTGATGCCGAAATTTGATCCGTCACCTAAGAGCTTTTCGAAATTTCCAATATCAGTTGGGGTTGAAATAATTAAAATATCTTTGATACCAGCAAGCATTAAAGTTGATAAAGGATAATAAATCATCGGTTTATCATAGACTGGTAAAAGCTGTTTAGAGGTTACCATAGTAAGTGGGTAAAGTCGTGTGCCGGAACCTCCGGCAAGAATAATTCCTTTCATAGAAAACTCTCCATTCTTTTATTTATGCTGTAAACATTAAAAAGCCTAAATTTACATACTTTTAAAGTGTATCATATTTACATAAAGTTGTGAAGTGGTAAAATTATGATAAAATTCTTAAGTATTTCATGTAAAAAATGACGAATATTTAAGTAATTATAGTTTGACTTTATGTACTTTTATAAATAAAATATATATATGCATTACATTTTATACAAAAAAAAGGTAGTGTCAAGTGACCTATGAAAGAATGAGCTGAAAGAAAAAGGCTCAAATGAACCTTGAAAAATATAGATATTGATACCGAAAAGCTCTCCGAGGGCTTAGGGCGCTGCCCTAAGAACCTGCAAGGGACTTGTCCCTTG
>JAILNN010000161.1 GCA_024691565.1 Lachnospiraceae bacterium
TTGTCCTAGGAACAGGCTTTGGAGGAAGTGCTATCTATGATAAAAACATGGATACACAGCAAACCGTAACCGAAAACCAAACAAATACCTCCAAAGATGCTGATGAAAACGGATCTGGAAGCTCTGACTCCAAAAACTCAGGAGATACCACCGATACATTCATATCGTCAAACGATAATGACTATGTAACCTACACCTTCCGAAAAGAAGAATATCTCGAAGAACACTTTGAAAAACACGGAAAAGAAATGGGATTTAAGTCAGCTAAGGAATACGAGAAGGCAGCAAGTGACGTAGTAAACAACCCTGACTCACTTTATAAAACAGAGAAGGAAGATGGTGATTATATCTATTATCTAGAATCAACAAATGAATTTGTTGTCGTATCCACTGACGGATACATTAGGACATACTATAATCCATCAGATGGAATTGACTATTATAACAGGAAGTGAAAAGAAGCATCGGAATTGAGATTTTTCCCTATTTCCGATGCTTTTTTCAATCCAAAAATAAAATTTATGCATCGATTTTGATGGTTTTTCTCATTTCCGATGCTTTTTCAAACCAAAACTCAAAATTTATGCATCGATTTTGATGTTTTTTCTCAATTCCGATGCTTTTTTCAATCCAAAAGGGTCAATTTAAGCATCGGAATTGATGATTTTTCTCATTTCCGATGCTTTTTTTAACCAAAACTCAAAATTTATGCATCGGAATTGAGATTTTTCCTCATTTCCGATGCTTTTTTCCCGCTTCTCTCTTTTCCTACGGCGGGATTAGCAAGATTCACGCCACATCGACGTAATATTTCTCCCGTTTCGCATTTCCCTACGGCGGGATTAGCAAGATTCACGCCCCATCGACGTAATAACCCGCCCGTCACGCATTTTCCTACGGCGGGATTAGCAAGATTCATGCCCCATCGACGTAATATTTTACCCGTTTCGTGTTTTCCTACGGCGGGATTAGCAAGATTCACGCCACATCGACGTAATAACCCGCCCGTCACGCTGTTTCCCCAGCACACACAAAAGCTTCACTCACTCACCGGCGGCCAAATAATACTCTTCAATTTTACCACGAGCTGAAACATAAAACTTCTCAAGTTCCTTATCAAAGTGCTTTCCCATACTTTCCATCATTATGGAGTCGGCCTTTTCGAAGGACATCTTATCTTTGTAAACACGCTTGCTTACGAGGGCATCGTAAACGTCGGCAATCGCCATTATTCTTGATTCAATAGGAATTTGCTCTCCAACAAGGCCGTCAGGGTAGCCAGAACCGTCCATTCTTTCATGGTGATAATGGGCAACATTTTCGGCTAGCACCTTAAATTCTTCATCATCTGTGTCAGCGAGGATAGAATGAAGTACCTTAGCTCCCTCTGGCGCATGAGCCTTCATCTTCTCAAATTCCTCATCCGTAAATCTTCCTGGTTTCTTCAAAATATCATCATCGACAGCAATCTTTCCAATGTCATGCAAAGGCGCAGCCTTAATAATATTCTTCTTAAAATTCTCATCGATATGATTCTTCTTAACAAATTCTTTATCCTGCATAATCTCGTCCATCAGAATTTCGACAACATCACTTGTCCTTATGATATGTCCACCCGTCGAATTATCTCGACTTTCAACGAGTTTAGCCATACTACGAATTAGATTGCTATGCATCTTCACAAGGTTTTCTGTCTTCTGTTGAACCTCTTTTTCAAGATCTGAATTGTAGTTATCAATCAGTTCGATATATTTCTGATTCTTGGTATCATCTGTAATAACCATCTGATATCCAATCTTTTTATTCTCATGGAAAAGATAATTAATATCTACAAGATAAATGTTATCGCCCTTACTATAGTAAAATTTATCATCGTTTTCATCTTCGCTAAACCTCTTAATCCAAGGTTCAAATAAGTCAGAAAGCTCTTTGTTTCTATCAAGAGGTCTATCTACCGTTAATTCATTTATGTTCTCAAAAACTGAGCGCGCCATCTCATTGCTTCCCAGGTAGTTCAACTTAAAATCAAACGAAGCAAAACCAGTAACTCCCGTCTGAACAAGAGAATCGATAGCCATGTCAGAAACATTATAAATACAAGTATAATGTGCAATAAACAAATACATTATTTGCGCAAAAACAAAACATGACGGAATAAGTTCAACTGTAGTTGTAATTTGCTTCCCAAAGAAAAAGCATATTACGGAAACTAATTCCGGCACGAAAAGTAAACTAATAATCTTTCTAGAAACATCTTTCTTTTTCAAATAAGAGTAAATAATTGCAGTAAAACCGATTATAAAATATATAAAAGTCATTGCATAAAAAACAGTATGAATCGGGCCATAC
>JAILNN010000212.1 GCA_024691565.1 Lachnospiraceae bacterium
TATGCAGCCCGGCAAAAATCCTGCTTTTGTTCAGGAACTGTGCAAATCATTTGCTCAGCACGGCATAGAATGCACACTTATGAGTGAAGAAAGATACCATCTTTCCGACTACATTCTTCCGTAAGAAAAAATAATAAAAAAATAATAAAACAACGAAAATGCAGAGCAACACCGGCTCTGCATTTTATTCCGCTAATCCAAGGCTTTATCATTCTTAGCGGGCTTTGAATCGTTATAAAACAAATCTGAGGTATGACTTTAACTTTACATTTACCACAGTTACCTCTCCCACCACAAAAGGTTGGAAGGGAGTATCCTGCACTACGCAAAAATGCAGATAATTGAATACCAGGTGGACAGTTTATTTGCATAATATTTCTCCTTGGAATAAAATAATTAGATTTTAAAGCGTCTTTCGACACGGCTCTAAATACGATTTCACCAAAATACTTATGACTCCTTCTCCAAAATCTCAATCGTAAGTTTATCCTTTTGCCCACCAAAATACTTATCCAACACCTTTTGGAAAACAGAATCCTCACCTGCCACAACTGCAAACAATGTCATACACGATTTCAATTTCATATCATCAGGAAAACCGAAAACTTCAGTCGCATTATTAGTATTCAGCGTTAAAAGAACTTCACTAATTTCCACCAAATTCTTGCCAAGATAATCATCCTCTAAAAACGCTTTAGCCTCTTCTAAACTCTGTATAGAATAGAGCTGCGCAGTATAACTCCTCCCAAGACCATGAATCTGAGGAAAGATATACCACATCCAATGACTAACCTTTCTACCATTCTTAATCTCCTGCAAAGCAGTTTGATATGAATCCTTATGTTTCTCAACAAATCTTGAAATGTCCATGTAATCCCCCATAAAATCTTTATTTTATATTCAATCGTTTATATACCAACTCTCCATCTTCAGAAACCGATACAAACCAAGTTTTCTCCTGATCAAAATCACCTATTTCCTCTAATTCTTCCTTATACCTTTCAACCGGAAATTCACCCTTAATGTAGATAAAAGTATTACCATTAAGATTCTTCTCAACAACAAAATTGGAATCAAAAACGTCATCTAAAATCATCTGTTCAAATTCTGTTACATCGTCAACTCCCAATAAATCATTAATTAAACTCATATAAACTTCTCCTATTATGCGTGAATATATTTATTTACACATCTAAAAACTCTACGGTCTTTTACCAGTCTTTACAAGAATTATACTACCTATTTTTACCCTAATTAATGTTATACCTTCATTTTTTATTCCAGAGAACGACAGCAACGGCAGTTCCGTTGGTTATACTCCCGCCGTTGGTAGGAGTGTTATACTATAATTCTTCTTTATCTTTTTTCTGAAGATAATAAAATTCTTTTTGTGTTTCTATCTCAGCTCGAAGCTCTTCTTCTCTTGCATCCGCGTCGCTAACTTGAATAAGTTTCTCATAATGTGTCCATGAAAGCAATTGTGCGGTCGCTGACGGCACAATCTCCGGGAAGTAATTATAAAACTGTCAAAATTTGTAGACAGTTCTCTTATTAAATCCTTTACCATACTTTAATGTAAGACTATCCGATAAACGCTTTATAACTTCAGCCCCATATTCTGCACGATTAGCCCCTTTTAGTTCTTCTTCAACAATCCTTTTTCCAAGAAGCCAGTTTCTTAGTACCAACGCAGTATTGACTGATCTATATGCAAAATGTTGAGAACTATCTACAATCTTATATGCATCTTCTACAAAATCCTTTGGTGATACACTTGATTTTGTCTTTTCAAACTCAGATACCAAGCCTTCAGATATTATTAGTAACATCTCAAGTTCAGCCTTATCATGATTTTAGTTTCCTCTTCAGATTCATAAGAGCATTATAATCAACAGCTGTTTGAAAAGCGTTATTATAATATTGTTTGCTCTTTAAAAGTTCTGGCCTTATCTGATAATCTTCATACATGTTGGAGAGGGAAACCTGTACTCCTGATTTACAGATCCATATATTATCCTGCCTTCCCATCTGATCAAGCACTTCGCAATAATGGGTAGTAAATATTAAAGTTGCGTTGTTTCTGTTGACACTTTTATCTTTATATAAACTTATCATGTTTT
>JAILNN010000239.1 GCA_024691565.1 Lachnospiraceae bacterium
TTCTGCAGAGCAGTGTATTAAGCTTTTGAATGAGAAGGAAGAGGCTGTTATTCGTTCAGCAACTACTTATGTATTCTCCGGTAATGTTTCAGAGGCTGACCTTGCGAGAATCAAGGATTACTGTGTAAACCCTGTAGATTCTAGGGTTACTGATGAGAATATTCCAGATACTCTTATTATGGATTATGGTGAGCCTGAGGATGTTAAGGTTTTTGAAGGCTTTATCAATATGGATGATGATAAGTTAAATGAACTTTACTTATCACTTAATCTTGCGATGACATTTAAGGATTTCAAGTTTATTCAGGATTACTTTAAGGGAGATGAGGACAGAGACCCTTCAATCACTGAAATTAGAATGCTTGATACATATTGGTCTGATCATTGTCGTCATACAACCTATCTTACAGAGCTTAAGAATGTTACATTTGAAGATGGATATTATTACACACCTTTAAAGGATTCGTTTGATAGATATCTTACTGATCATAAGGAAATGTATAAGGGAAGAGATGATAAGTTTGTTTCTCTTATGGATATTGCCTTACTTGCTATGAAGAAACTTAAGAGTGAGGGATATTTAGATGATCAGGAAGAATCAGACGAGATTAATGCTTGTTCAATCGTTGTTCCTGTTGAGATTGATGGTAAAGAGGAAGAGTGGCTTATCTTCTTTAAGAATGAAACTCATAACCATCCTACAGAAATTGAGCCTTTCGGTGGTGCTGCTACATGTCTTGGTGGTGCTATTAGAGATCCACTTTCAGGTAGAGGATATGTTTATCAGGCTATGAGAGTAACTGGTGCAGCTGATCCTACAGTTCAGATGAAGGATACTTTACCAGGAAAGCTTCCTCAGAGAAAGATTGTTACTGGTGCAGCTAAGGGATATAGCTCTTACGGAAACCAGATTGGTCTTGCAACTGGTCTTGTTAATGAAGTTTATCATCCAGATTATGTTGCTAAGAGAATGGAAATCGGTGCTGTTATGGGTGCCGCTCCTAGAAAGAACGTAATTAGAATGAATTCTGACCCAGGAGATGTTATTGTTCTCCTCGGTGGTAGAACTGGTCGTGATGGAATCGGTGGTGCTACTGGTTCATCAAAGGCCCATACAACTCAGTCAATCGATGTTTGTGGTGCTGAGGTTCAAAAGGGTAATGCCCCTACAGAGCGTAAGATTCAGAGATTGTTTAAGAGACCTGAGGTTACTTCAATTATTAAGAAGTGTAATGACTTTGGTGCTGGTGGAGTTTCGGTTGCTATTGGAGAACTTGCTGATGGACTTCTTATTAACTTAGATAAGGTTCCTAAGAAATATGCTGGTCTTGATGGTACTGAGCTTGCTATTTCTGAGTCTCAGGAAAGAATGGCTGTTGTCGTTAGTCCTGAAAATGCTGAGAAGATGCTTAAATTTGCCGAGTCTGAGAACTTAGAGGCAGTTATTGTTGCTGAAGTTCAGGAGAATCCACGACTTGTTATGAAGTGGAGAGGCAAGACTATTGTTGATATATCTAGAAAATTCCTTAATTCAAATGGTGCTCATCAGGAGACAGATGTTACAGTTACATTACCTGAGAAGCTTGATAATCCATTTGCTTCACTTGATTCTGAAAAGGATTTGAGAAGAAAGTGGCTTAATAACCTTAAGGATTTGAATGTTTGTTCACAGAAGGGCCTTGTTGAGCAGTTTGATAGCTCAATCGGTGCTGGAACAGTTGTTATGCCTTATGGTGGTAAGTATCAGCTTACTCCAATTCAGACTATGGTTGCAAAGCTTCCTCTTGAAATTGGTGAGAGTGATACAGTAACTATGATGAGTTACGGTATGGATCCATATTTACTTAAGTGGAGCCCATATCATGGTGCAGTTTATGCTGTTGTTTCTTCAATGGCTAAAATTGTTGCTGCTGGTGGTGAATATAATAAGATTAGATTTACCTTCCAGGAATACTTTAAGAGAATGTCAGAAGATCCAAAGCGTTGGGGCGAACCAATGGCAGCAATGCTTGGCGCATACAATGCTCAGCTTGAGTTCCACCTTCCATCAATTGGTGGTAAGGATAGTATGTCAGGAACCTTTAATGATATTGATGTTCCTCCAACACTTTGTTCATTTGCTGTTGATATTGCTAAGGCTGAGGATGTTATCAGTCCTGAATTAAAGCAGGCAGGAAATAAGCTTTGCCTCTTTAAGATTGATAGAGATGAATATTCACTTCCTGTTTATTCACAGGTTATGAATTTATATGATAAGGTTCATAAGCTTATCCATGATAAGAAGATTGTTTCTGCTTATGCAATTGACTTTGGTGGCGTTGCTGGTGCTGTTTCTAAGATGGCATTTGGTAATGGTCTTGGAGTTATTGTTAATGATGAGCTTAGTGTGGACGAATTATTTGATAGAAACTATGGTGCAATTCTTGCAGAAGTTCCTGCAGATAAATTGTCAGAAGTTGATTGTGATTATACATTAGTTGGTGAGGTTACAGCTCAGCCTCAGATAGTTGTTGGAAATGTTTCTATTAAGCTTGATGAAGCAGTTAGTGTTTGGAAGTCTAAGCTTGAAGAAGTTTATCCTACAGTTTCTAATGTTAAGGCTCCTATGCATGAAGATAGCTTATTTGATGCAAATAAGATTTTCACTGCTAAGACTAAGATTCAGAAGCCTAAGGTATTTATTCCAGTATTCCCTGGAACTAACTGTGAATATGATACAGCTAGAGAGTTTATTAAGGCAGGAGCTGAGACTGAAACTATTGTATTTAAGAATATGAGTGAGAGTGACATTGTTGAGTCTGTTGAGGCTTATGTTAAGGCTATTGAGTCATCACAGATGATTATGTTCTCTGGTGGTTTCTCAGCCGGTGATGAGCCTGATGGTTCTGCTAAGTTTATCGAGGCTGTATTTAGAAACTCAAAGATTATGGATGCAGTTCATGACTTACTTGAGAAGAGAGATGGTCTTGTTCTTGGTATTTGTAATGGATTCCAGGCACTTATTAAGCTTGGTCTTGTTCCTAATGGAAGAATTGAGCAACTTACATCTAATTCTCCAACACTTACAATGAATAGCATTGGTAGACACGCTTCTATGAACGTTTATACTAAGGTTGTTTCTAATAATTCACCTTGGCTTATGGAAGCAGAACTTGGTAAGGTTTATTCAATTCCTGCATCACATGGTGAAGGTCGTTTCATTGCTGATGATAAGACAATTGAAGAGCTATTTAAAAATGGTCAGGTTGCTACAAGATACGTCGATATCGATGGTAATCCTACTCTTGATGAGAGATATAATCCTAATGGTTCATATTCAGCAATCGAAGGTATTACAAGTCCTGATGGTAGAGTTCTTGGAAAGATGTGCCATTCTGAAAGAATTGGTAAGAATGTTGCCATTAATATTTATGGTGAGCAGGATCAGAAGCTCTTTAAGTCAGGTGTTAAGTACTTTCAGTAGTATTTAGACTTGGATATTATTTATATCAATATAATAAATATAAAAATTTCACATTCATATGGAGGGAAGTATGTTTAAAATTAATGAAAACTATTTAAAATTACCAGGAAGTTATTTGTTTTCAACTATTGCAAAGAAGGTTAACGCTTATTCTGAAGCTAATCCAGATGCTGATATTATTAGACTTGGAATTGGTGATGTAACACTTCCTTTAGCTGATGCAGTTATTAAAAGAATGCATGAAGCAGTTGATGAAATGGCTGATAAGAGTACATTTAAGGGATATGCTCCAGATTTAGGCTATTTATTCCTTAGAGAAACTATTGTAGAGAATGATTTCAAGGCTCGTGGATGTGATATTAGTGTTGATGAGATTTTCATCAGCGATGGTGCCAAGAGTGATTCTGGTAACATCGGAGATATTTTTGATGTTGATAATAAGATTGCTGTAACAGACCCTGTTTATCCAGTTTATGTTGATACTAATGCAATGGCTGGTAGAACTGGAGTATATAATCCTGACACAGAGATGTGGTCAAATGTGATCTATATGCCATGTGTTAAGGAAAATAATTTTATTCCTGAATTTCCTAAGGAGACACCTGATATTATTTATCTTTGTTTCCCTAACAATCCTACAGGAACTACAATTCCTAAGGATAATCTTCAGGAATGGGTTGATTATGCCCTTAAGAATAAGGCTGTAATTATTTATGATGCAGCCTATGAAGCATATATTAGTTCTGAGAATGTTGTTCATTCTATTTATGAGTGTGAGGGTGCTAAGGAATGTGCTATTGAAATTCGTAGTTTTTCTAAGAATGCCGGATTTACAGGTACAAGACTTGGTTACACTGTTGTTCCTAAGGATCTTAAGTGCAATGGAACTAGTCTTAATTCTCTTTGGGCTAGAAGACATGGTACTAAGTTCAATGGTGCTCCTTATATTATCCAGGCTGCTGGAGCTGCTGTTTACTCTGAAGAAGGTAAGAAGCAGACAAGAGAGCAGATTGCTTATTATATGAACAATGCATCAATTATCAGAGAAGGCTTAAAGAATGCTGGTTACGAGGTGTTCGGTGGAGTTGATGCTCCTTATATCTGGCTTAAAACTCCTGATAAGATGACTTCTTGGGATTTCTTCGATTACTTATTAGAAGAATTAAATATTGTTGGTACACCTGGTTCTGGATTTGGACCAAGTGGTGAGGGATACTTTAGACTGACAGCCTTTGGTTCACTTGAGAATACTAAGAGAGCTGTTGATAGAATCGTTAACAAATAATTGGTGATAAAATGAGAAGCTATGGTGTCATTATTATTGGAGCGGGTGCTTCTGGATTAGTTGCGGGGATTTGTGCTGCTAGAAGAGGTAAGAGTGTTCTAATATTGGAAAAACAGGAAAAATCCGGTCATAAGATTTATGCCACTGGTAATGGTAAGTGCAATCTTACCAATATGGATATGGATAATCTTGATGAGAAATATAAGGTTGTTCTTGGTGATAAGGACGAGAATCTGGAATTTGTTTCTAATGTTTTAAATAGATTTTCAAATAGTGATACCATAGAATTTTTTAAAGATTTGGGAATTTTAACCTATTCTAGGAATGGATATGTATATCCTAATAGTAATCAGGCCTCTAGTGTTGTTAAACTACTTTTAGAAGAGGCTAGGTCTTTAAAGATTAATATTATTAATTCAGTTAGAGTTTCTCGTGTCTCTATAGAAGTAGTTGGAAAGAGAGAAGTTTTTAAGGTCTATTCTGATTCAGAGACATATTTATCAGAGAAACTCTGTTTAGCGTGTGGAGGCAAGGCATCTCCTGTGTATGGAACTGAGGGAGATGGATATGATTTTCTTAAAAGTTTTAATCATAAGCTTAGTCAGATTTATCCTGGTCTCTGTCCTTTAAAAATAAAAGAAGAAAAAAATATTTTAAAAGGATGGTCAGGAACTAGATTTTATGGTAGTATATGTATAGATGGTAAATCGGAAGTGGGAGAATTTGTTCTAACGGACTATGGAATTTCTGGAATTCCTGTTTTTCAAATGAGTCTGCAATGTAAGGAATTACTCTCAAATAAACGAATAATGGGTAGTTTGAATTTCCTAGGTGATTTAAGTGTTACCGAAAGGGAGATTTGCGACTTTTTGTTGGATGAGGTTAAGAATTGCAAAGAACCTTTACTTTGCGATGCCAGTGTTTTGCTATGTGGTTTTTTAAATGAAAAAATCATTGATGCTATTTTTAAAAAACTTGGTATCAGGGGTATTAAGGTGGATATGCTAAATCCTGATCTCATAAAACAAATCGTATCGTTAATTTTTAATTATCCTTTGGAAATAATTGATTTTCACGGGTTTGAAAGAGCTCAGGTAACCTGTGGAGGTGCTGTTTTGAGTGAGATTAATTGTGAAAATATGAGCTCTAAAATTGTAGATAACTTATATGTTATTGGCGAACTACTTGATGTCACAGGTATTTGCGGTGGCTATAATCTTCAGTGGGCTTTTAGTACCGGTTATCTTGCCGGTTGTAATATGTAATTTGGTTATTATAAAACATTAAGAAAGCAGGACAAATCTATGATAAGAATGACTCAGGTTAAAATACCTGCTTCAGTTGTATATTCTGAAGCATCGGTTGAAGATATTAAAAGAGGGATAGTTTCAAAACAAGAAGAGTCTGTAATTAGAGTTGAAGTTGCAAAGATGCTAAAGCTTCCAGATGATGAGCTTCATGAGCTTGTTATAGAAAAGAAATCTATTGATGCTAGAAAGAAGGATGAGATTTATTTTGTCTATAATTTGACCTTCCATACAATTAGAGAAAATAAGGTTGTTCATCAATATGGTAAGAATAATGCCTTTGTTATCCCTGATAGGTCAAATAAGGAAGAAAATAGCATTATGAAGGACGTTGCCCTTCAGATTGCACTTGGTAGAAAACCTAAGTTTAGACCAATTGTTGTTGGAATGGGACCAGCAGGACTTTTTGCAGCACTTGGAATTGCAGAGGCTGGACTTTGTCCAATTGTCCTTGAAAGAGGAGCTGACGTTACTACTAGAGATAATGTTGTTAATAATTTCTGGAATGGTGGAGAGCTTAATACCGAGACAAATGTTCAATTTGGTGAAGGTGGAGCTGGTACTTTTTCAGATGGTAAACTATATACAGGAGTTAAAGATAAATCAGGTAAGATTAAGAGCATTTTAGAGACATTTGCTAACTATGGTGCTCCATCACAAATCGTTTATGATGCTAAGCCACATGTTGGTACAGATAGATTAAAGGATGTTGTTGTTGCTCTTAGAGAGAGAATTATGGCTCTCGGTGGAGATGTTTTCTTTAATACTCGTTTTGAAAGACCTGTTTTAAATTCGAAGAATGAGCTTGAGAAGGTTGTTGTTTCTCAGGAGGGAAAACAATTTACAATTGACTGCGAAAGCTTGGTTATTGCTACAGGACATAGTTCAAGAGATACATTTAAGAATCTTTTGAAGTCTGGAATTGTGATGCAGCCTAAGTCTTTTGCTGTTGGTGTTAGAGTTGAACATTCTCAAAGTATGATTAGTAGAAATCAATATGGTTCAGAGTTCAGAAATCTTCCTCCTGCAGACTATAAATTAACTCATACCACAAAGGAAGGAAGAGGAGTTTATACCTTCTGTATGTGTCCTGGTGGTTATGTTGTTAATTCGTCATCTTCAAAGGGAATGCTCTGTGTTAACGGAATGAGTTACTATGATAGAAATAGTGCTAATGCAAACTCTGCTGTAGTTGTTAGTGTTAATCCTTCAGATTTTGCTACTGATGATGTTTTAGCAGGTGTTAAATTCCAGAAATCTATTGAGAAGTTTGCATATGAAAGTGCTGGTGGAAAGATTCCATTGCAGCTTTATGGAGATTTTGTTCAGAACGAATTAAGTACAGGATTTGGATTATTAAGACCTTTGACAAAGGGTGATTATGATTTTGCTAACCTTAGAAAAGTCCTTCCTGACTTTGTTTGTGAGTCTATTATTGAAGGAATGACAAACTTTGATAATAAGATTAAGGGCTTTGCTGATGATGAGATTATTCTTCTTGGTGTTGAAACAAGAACTTCATCACCTGTAAGAATTGTTAGAAATGAGACTCTTCAGTCTAATATTAAGGGTATCTATCCTTGTGGTGAAGGTGCTGGATACGCTGGAGGTATCATTAGTGCTGCGCTTGATGGTATGAGAGTTGCTGAAAAAATTGTTGCAACAACAGAATTATCATAAATTAAATACTATGCCTAAAGGGGTTATTGGCGGAGGTTTTTAAGACCTTCGCCTTTATTTTTGACATTTTTTTATTGAAAATAAATCATCTTTTATTCAAAATTGATACACAAATTCATCACAAAATGGGACTAACATAATACACATGAATTCATAAAGCAACTTGTAGTACGATAAATATTGATTTATCATTTCTTTCTAGGGAAAAGAGGTAGATATTATGGATATGAAAAAATTTATGAAGGCAACAACCTATGCGGCTGTTTTTGGTTTAGTTGGTGGACTTACTTTTGAAGGTGTGAATTTTGCTACAGAGAAGCTTATTCCTGAATCAAATGTTGAGTCAGATAGTAATTCTAATAATGAGGATTTAGAGATTGCTCAGGTTTCTACAGTAGATGTTAGTGCTGATTCTGAGGAAGATGTTTCTGGAGTAGTTGATAATGTTCTTCCTTCAATCGTTGCAATTGATGTTACGATTGAGCAGGAGGTTTCAAGTTTCTTCGGTGGAAGCTATACTCAGGAAGGACAGGGAAGTGGCTCTGGAATAATTATTGGTAAAGACGATGATAATATTTATATTGTAACTAATAATCACGTTGTTGAGGATGCTACAGATGTTAGCGTTACCTTTAATGATGAGAGCGTTTGTGAAGCAAGCGTTAAGGGAACTGACAGTAGTTCTGATTTAGCAGTTGTTGAAATTAGTGCTAAGGATATTTCAGAGGACACATTAAATAATATTAAGGTTGCAACACTTGGTGATTCAAGTGAAGTTAAGGTTGGAGAGCAGGCAATTGCAATTGGAAATGCTTTAGGTTATGGAACTAGCGTTACTGTTGGTATTGTTAGTGCTAAGGATAGAACAATTGAAGGTACTGATAGTACAATGAGTCTTCTCCAGACAGATGCAGCTATTAATCCTGGTAACAGTGGTGGAGCACTTGTTAATGCAGCTGGTGAGGTTATTGGTGTTAACTCATCTAAGTTTGCCTCAACTGAGGTTGAAGGTATGGGATTTGCTATTCCTATTAGTGATGCTATTCCTATTGTAAAGGATATTATTAATTCAACTGAAACATCAGCTGAAGAAAAGGCTTGTCTTGGAATTACTGGTACAGACATTTCTGCTGAGTATGCTGAATATTACAGCATGAAGGAAGGAATTTATGTAAGAGAGGTTACAAAAGGTTCTCCAGCAGAGGATATTGGACTTCAGATGGGCGATATTATTACTGAGTTTAACGATGCTAAGGTAACTACTATGGAAGGTTTATCTGAAAAGATTGCCCTTAGAAAAGCAGGAGACAAGGTTAACATTAAGTTCTATCGTCTTACAAATGGTGAGTATAAGGAAATTACTAAGAAGGTTACACTTGGTAAGAGAGTAGACTTTATTAAAGATGATGATAGTTCTACTGGATCAGATGACAAGTCTAATCAAGAAGAAGTATCACCTGGAGATAATTCTCTTGGAGATAATTCTCAGGGTAATGATAAGGAAGCACCTTCAGAGGGAGAAGCACCTTCAAATGGTGAGGGACCTTCAGATGATGGAAGCGAATCAGATGAATCTGATGACTTTGGTGGTTTCGGAGGCTTTGGAGGCTTCGGCGGTTTCGGATTTTAAATTAATATTAAAATAATTCTTAATTATTATAATTGTTATTTAAAGAATCTCTATTTGGGTTTTACCTTAATAGAGATTCTTTTTATTTTGAAAACACAGGGACTGTTCCCTTAAGTTTTAGGGGATGTTACAGGAAAATTTTTAAAAATAACTTGACAAGTTATATATGTAGTGATAAATTACTAGTTAGATGTTAGCACTCTAATTAAAAGAGTGCTAACAAAAAGAGAAAATATATTACGAGAGGAGTGGTTTTTGTGGAATTAAGCGATAGACAGCTAAAGATTATGCAAGCTATTATTAAAACTTATTTGGAAACAGGCGAACCTGTTGGTTCAAGAACCATTTCAAAATACTCGGATTTAAATTTGAGTTCGGCTACTATTAGAAATGAAATGTCGGATTTAGAGGAAATGGGATATATTGTTCAGCCGCATACATCTGCAGGTCGAATTCCTACTGATAAGGGATATAGACTTTATGTTGATACCATGATGGAAGACAAGGTTCAAGAAGTTGAGAATATGAAGTCTGAGCTTATGGAAAAGGCCGATAAGATGGAAACTCTATTTAAGTCGGTGGCTAAACTTCTAGCAAATAAGACAAATTATGCAAGCATGGTCAGTGGTCCAAGATATAAGTCTAAGAAGGTTAAATTTATTCAGCTTAGTGAGGTTGATTCAAATCATCTTCTTACAATTGTTGTTTTGGATGGAAATGTCGTTAAGAATCAGATGATTAAGATTCATGAACCTGTTTCTTCTGAAAATGTCGCTAAATTAAATTTTGTTTTAAATACTGCACTTAATGGATTGGATGTTTCTGAGGTTAACATTGCTGTGATTCAAAGTATTAAGAGTCAGGTTAATGAACATGGAGGCATCGTTGATTCGGTACTTGAAGTTATTGCAAATGCTTTGACAGAGGATGATGACTTTGAAGTTTACACGAGCGGAACTACCAATATTTTAAAGTATCCTGAACTTACTGATAAAGATAATATTGTTGATTTATTAGATACATTTGAGGAAAGAACGCTTATTACTCAATGGAAGGAAAGTGATGTTCAGAATGATGGTGATGAGAATCATGCCATCCAGGTATATATTGGTAATGAGACTAAGCTTGATTCAATGAAGGATTGTTCGCTAGTTACGGCAACCTATAGGATTGGAGATGGCGTTTATGGAAAAATTGGTATCGTCGGACCAAAGAGAATGGATTATGAAAAGGTAGTTGCCACATTACAATCTCTTATGAAGGAACTAGATGATATTTTTAAGGAAAAAAATTAGTTATATTTAGGAGGTTTTTGTGTCAATTATTATTGAAAGTGGAGATGAAACTAAGTTAGACGATGGGAATAAATTTGATAAGGAGAGTGATATTAAAATGACTAATGAGGATATCAACGTATCTGAAGTAGTTGAAGAGAATGCTGATAATTCAGTAGAAGTTGATGAGGCTACTAACGAAAAGGCTGCTGAAGAGGTGGTTGAAGAGATAGCTGATGAGGAAGCTTGCGATGCTTCTGAAGAGGACTCTGAAGAAACTTCTGATGATGAGGCTGATTCTGAAAAGAAGGGAATCTTTGCTAAGAGGAAAGAAAAGGAAAAAGAAAAACTCAAGGAAAAGATTAAAGAACTCGAAGAAGGAAGAATTAGACAGCTTGCTGAATTTGAAAACTTTAGAAATCGTTCTGAGAAAGAGAAGAGCCAGAGATTTGATATGGGAGCAAGCAGTGTTATTGAAAAAATGCTTCCTGTTGTAGATAATTTTGAGAGAGCTTTGCAATATTTACCTGAGGGTGAAGAAAGTAAGGCATTTGTCGAGGGTGTGCAAGGAATCTTTAAGCAGTTAAACACAGTCTTAGATGAATTAGGAGTTAAGCCAATTGATGCAGTTGGTAAGGAATTTAATCCTGATTTTCACAGTGCAGTTATGATGGTTGATGACGAGGAAAAGGAAAGCGGAACTGTCGCTGAGGAGTTACAAAAGGGTTATTTATACCATGATAACGTCGTTAGACACAGTATGGTTAAGGTAGTTAATTAGAATTAATTTTAATTATAGTCAAAACACAAATAGACAAGGAGGAGATTATTATGAGTAAAATAATCGGAATTGACTTAGGAACAACAAATTCATGTGTAGCTGTTATGGAAGGTGGTAAGCCAGTAGTTGTAACAAATACTGAAGGCGCTAGAACAACACCATCTGTAGTTGCATTTACAAAAGAAGGTGAAAGAATGGTTGGTGAGCCTGCTAAGAGACAGGCTGTAACAAATGCTGAAAAGACCATTTCATCTATAAAGAGACATATGGGCTCAGATTACAGAGTATCAATTGATGATAAGAAGTTTTCTCCACAGGAAATTTCAGCTATGATTCTTCAGAAGCTTAAAGCTGATGCTGAAGGATATCTTGGTGAGTCGGTAACAGAGGCAGTTATTACTGTACCTGCTTACTTCAACGATTCACAGCGTCAGGCTACTAAGGATGCTGGTAAGATTGCAGGTCTTGATGTTAAGAGAATTATCAATGAGCCTACAGCTGCTGCATTAGCTTATGGTCTTGATAATGAGAAGGAACAGAAAATCATGGTTTATGACCTTGGTGGTGGTACCTTCGATGTTTCTATTATTGAAATTGGTGATGGAGTTATCGAAGTACTTGCAACTGCTGGTAACAACCGTCTTGGTGGTGATGACTTCGATGAGAAGCTCACACAGTACATGGTAGATGACTTTAAGCAGAAAGAAGGAGTTGACCTCTCTGCTGATAAGATGGCACTTCAGAGACTTAAGGAAGCTGCTGAGAAGGCTAAGAAAGAACTTTCAAGCCTTACAACAACAAATATTAACCTTCCTTTCATTACTGCAACTTCTGATGGTCCAAAACATTTTGATATGAACCTTTCACGTGCTAAGTTTGATGAGTTAACAAGTGATCTTGTTGAAATGACAGCAGAGCCTGTTAGAAGAGCACTTGAAGATGCTGGATTGAACGCATCTGAGCTTGGTAAGGTGTTATTAGTTGGTGGTTCAACACGTATTCCTGCTGTTCAGGATAAGGTTAAGCAGCTCACAGGTCATGAGCCAAGCAAGACTCTTAACCCAGACGAGTGTGTTGCACTTGGAGCTTCTATTCAGGGTGGTAAACTTGCTGGTGATGCAGGTGCTGGAGATATCCTTCTTCTTGACGTTACACCACTTACACTTTCAATTGAGACAATGGGTGGCGTTGCAACTCCACTTATCGAGAGAAATACTACAATTCCTACAAAGAAGAGTCAGGTATTCTCAACAGCTGCTGATAATCAGAGTGCTGTAGACATCAACGTTCTTCAGGGTGAAAGAAAGTTTGCGAAGGATAATAAGTCACTTGGACAGTTTAGACTTGATGGAATTCCTCCAGCAAGAAGAGGTGTTCCTCAGATTGAAGTTACCTTTGATATTGATGCTAATGGTATCGTTAATGTATCTGCAAAGGACCTTGGAACAAATAAAGAGAATCATATTACTATCACGGGAGGATCAAACCTTTCTGATGATGAAATCGATAAGGCTGTAAAAGAGGCTGCTGAATATGAAGCTCAGGATAAGAAGAAGAAGGAAGGAATCGATGCTCGTAATGAAGCAGATTCTGCTGTATTCCAGACACAGAAGGCTCTTGATGAAGTTGGTGATAAGCTTGCTGCAGATGAGAAATCAAAGGTTCAGGCTGAGATTGACGCATTAAAGGCTGTTGTTGATAGAACAAATCCTGAAAATATTTCAGATAGTGATGTTGATGAATTAAAGAGTGGTACTGAGAAGCTTATGCAGTCAGCACAGGCAGTATTTACAAAGATGTATGAAGCTCAGGCTGGAGCTAATCCTAATATGGGTGCTGGTCCTGATATGAGCGGATTTACAGGAGCTAATCCTAATATGGGCGGATTTAATGGTGCTCAGAATGATGATTCTCAGGATGATGATGTTGTTGACGGAGACTATAGAGAAGTATAATATTATTAAATACATGTTTATTGATGAAAAGGAAGGATTGTTATGGCAGACAAGAGAGATTATTATGAAGTATTAGGAGTATCTAAGGATGCGTCCCAATCTGATATAAAATCAGCTTATAGAAAGCTTGCTAAAAAATATCATCCTGATATGAATCCAGGCGATAAAGAAGCTGAGGTAAAGTTTAAAGAAGCCTCTGAAGCCTATGCAATTCTTAGTGATGAGGATAAGAGACATCAGTATGACCAATTTGGTCATGCCGCCTTTGAAGGTGGTGCTGGTGCCGGTGGATTTGATTTTAGTAGCTTTGACATGAATGATATCTTTGGAGATCTCTTTGAAGGATTTGGTTTCTTTGGAGGAGGTGGAGGAAGAAGAGCCTCTAACAATGGACCTAGAAGAGGTCAGAATGTTCGTGCTTCTGTTAGAGTTACCTTTGAAGAAGCTTGTTTTGGTACTGAAAAGCAGATTACAGTTAATCTTAATGAAGATTGTAAGACATGTCACGGTACAGGTGCTAAGCCGGGAACTTCTCCTAGCACATGTTCAAAGTGTGGTGGTAGAGGACAGGTTGTCTATACTTCACAGTCAATCTTTGGAACTGTTCAGAATGTAACCACATGTCCTGATTGTCATGGTACAGGAAAGATTATTCATGATAAATGTCCTGATTGTGGTGGAAGAGGATATGTTACTCAGAGAAAGACTATTTCTGTTACAATTCCTGCTGGTATTGATGACGGACAGAGTGTTCGTATTCGTGATAAGGGTGAACCTGGACAGAACGGTGGACCAAGAGGAGATCTTTTAGTTGAGGTTAACATTGTTAGACATCCTAAGTTCCAGAGACAGGGTACTGATATTTATTCAACTGTTCCTATTACATATGCTCAGGCCGCACTTGGTGGAGATATTAGAATTCCTACTATTGATGGTGATGTTATCCAGAAGATTAAACCTGGTACGCAGACAGATTCAAGAATTAGACTTAGAGGAAAGGGTGTTCCTTATTTAAGAAATCCACAGACTCGTGGTGATCATTTTGTTACACTTGTTGTTCAGGTGCCAACAAAGATGAATGCTGCACAAAAGGATGCCTTGGTTGAGTTTAATAAACTTATGTATCCTGATAGTGATATACCTGATGCTGATGGAAAGTCTAAGGGAATCTTTAATAGGAAAAAGAAATAAAAAGAGATATTTAATTTATGATTAAGATTAATCCGGGGTGATAAAAATATATTATTTATATATTTGATTTACCTCGGATTTTTTTTGTATTTGACTTTTATTTTAACTATGTTATAATATCGGTTATGTCTGAAAGAATGTATTTTTTTGGAAAGGATATTACAGTGTATTCTTTTGGGCATTTGCTTTAGGGAATAAGTTTTATGATAAAAAACGAAGAATGAGGAATTGTTGTGAGTAGAATAAAAACTAATCTAACAAATTTTAAAAAGTATAGATTTTTACTTTATGAATTAGTAAAGAAGAATATCAAACTTAAATACAGAAGGTCTTACTTAGGTATTCTTTGGACACTTATTGAACCACTTCTTACGATGATTGTTTTATCTGTGGTTTTTGGTGTATTTTTCAATAAGGGAGATAAGCAGTGGCCAGTATACATTCTTACTGGACGACTTCTTTATTCCTTCTTTTCATCTGGTACTAAAACCGCTCTTAGAAGTGTCAGTGGTAGTGCTTCCATGATTAAAAAGGTTTATGTTCCAAAGTATATGTATGTTATTTCAAATATCATATCAAACTTTATTATATTTTTGATATCGCTTATTATCCTAGTTATTGTTGCAGCTGTTCTTGATGTTCAGCCTACAATTTATCTACTTGGTGCAATTGTTCCATTGATTATTCTTTTCTTTATCACCAGTGGAGTTGGAATGATACTCGCTACTCTCAATGTCTTCTTTAGAGATATTGATTATATATGGCAGGTTGTATCAATGCTTATTTCATATACCTGTGCTATTTTCTATCCTACAGAGAGACTTTTAAAGAGTGGTTATGCATTTGTACTTGATTTTAATCCAGTATATATGTGTATTGCAAACTTTAGAAATACAGTTCTTTATGGTAAACCACTTGATATGCAATATGTTTTAGTTTCATCTATTATTGGAGTCGTTGTTCTTTTGGTTGGAATTGTGTTGTTCTATAAGAAACAGGATAAATTCATTTTATACCTATAGTATTTTAGTATTACTGATTGAGAAACATTTACAAAACACTTAAATAACTTTTATGAGGTGAAGGTTTTGAAAAAGAAGGAAGTAACTGTTAAGGTTACCGATGTTGGAATGAGATTTAATCTTTCTCAGGAAAAGGTTGATAATCTTAAAGAATATATTATAAAAAGAATCACAAATCAGTTGAGATTCAATGAATTTTGGGCACTTAGAGATATTAATTTCGAGATTCATAAGGGTGAGAGATTGGGGGTCCTTGGACTTAATGGTTCAGGAAAATCCACTCTTTTGAAAATTGTTTCTGGTGTACTTAAGCCTACCAATGGTACTGTGATGACTAAGGGTAAGGTTGCACCACTTCTTGAACTTGGAGCGGGTTTTACTCCTGAGTATACAGGAAGAGAAAATATTTATCTTTATGGTGCGATGCTTGGATATCCAAAGGAATTGCTAGATGAAAGGTTCGATGAAATCGTTGATTTCTCAGAACTGGGTGAATTTATTGATGTACCGATTAAGAACTATTCTTCAGGTATGAAGGCTAGACTTGGTTTTTCGGTAGCAACAATTGTTGAACCAGATATCTTAATTCTAGATGAGGTCTTAAGCGTTGGGGATAAGAAGTTTAAGCGTAAGAGTGAGAGAAAGGTTATGAACATGTTTGATAAGGGTGTGACTGTGCTTTTCGTTTCCCATTCCCTAGAACAGGTTATGAGAATATGCGATAAAGCGATAATCCTTGATGGAGGTCATATCGTAGCAAAAGGTAATGTTGAAAAGGTTGCAAAGATTTATCGAAACATGACGGAATAGGGTGTTTATGTCCGCCAAAACGTTGTTTTAGCTGTTTTTAAGCAGTATGAAAGGAAAGAATGCTATGCAAAAAACTTTGAAAAGAGTTTTGTCACTTGTTTTGGTAGCTGTTGTTATTGTTTCTTCATTTGGTCTTATGCCAGCTGAGAGAGCAAAGGCAGCAACAACTTATTTGGTAAAGGTTAATAAACAGGAGAATTGTGTTACTGTTTATAAACTGGATGAAAATGGAAAATATCAGCCTGTTAAGGCTATGGTTTGTTCTACAGGTTATGCAACTGAGTCTGGAACATATTCTATGGGCGAGAAGCTTAGATGGCATACACTTGATGGTCCATGTTATGGTCAGTATTGCGCTCGTATTTACGGCGGAGTACTTTTCCATTCGGTATGGTACTATAATCCAAGTGATCCTTCTTCGCTTTCAGTTAATTCTTATAACCTTCTTGGTACAACAGCATCTCATGGATGTGTAAGACTTACATGTGCTGATGCTAAGTGGTTATATGACAATGTTCCTGTTGGATCAACAGTTGAGATTTATGCATCTTCTAATCCTGGTCCACTTGGAAAACCTAGAGCTATTAAGGTTCCTGCTAGCTGTTCTTGGGATCCTACAGATATCTGGAGTACAGGTAATCCTTGGAATAGTAAGAAACCTAAGATTAGTGGTGCAAAGAACCAGACAGTTGCTTATGGTTCAAACTTTGATGTTATGAGTGGTATTTCAGCTACAAATACAACAGGTTATGATTGTACAGATTTAGTTAAGACTGTAATTCGCTATAACGGTAGTAAGGTTAAGAAGATAAATACCAATAATCCTGGAGTTTATAAGGTTAAGTATACTCTTAAGGATGAGATAGGTAGAAAGGCTAAGCCTCTTAAGGCTAAGATTAAGATTACTGCTTCAGAACCTACACCTATTATTTCTGATACAGAAACACTTTATGTTAAGAAGAAATCTAAGATTACTAAGGGATTCATTTATAAGAACATTAGTGTTACTCAGAGCGGTAAGGTTCTTGAGAAGAAGTATATTAGTATTAAGGTCAATAAGGATGCAAAGGGTGAGTTTACTGTATATGTTACTGCTCAGAATGCATCTGCTCCTGTGACAGTTAAGATTAAGGTTTATGTTGATAAGGAAAAACCTCAGATTTTAGGTGTTATTAAGGATCAGGTTTCTTATGTTGCATCTGTTGGCGCAGTAACTGAGAGCTATGCTAAGTCGTTTATTAATGTTTCTGATAATATTGCTACTTTAACAAATGATGATGTTAAGGTTGTTATTAAACAGGAATCAGCTACAAAAGTTAAGGTTAGATATATCCTTGCTGACTGGGCTGGTAATAAGAGGAAGGTTAGAGTTTACTTTGATACACAGGCTCCTGCAACGACACCTACTCCAGTGCAGGTTACAACGCCTGGTGCGACGACTCAATCTAGTGTTTCATAAATAGCTATTATTTAGTTTATTTAGTTCTTTGTAGTAGGATTAAAATTTATTGAATTATATTCAAGGGTTTGTCTATGAATGAGAAGTTAAATGATAAGAATACAAAAGAGATAATTACTGAAAAAGAAAATATGGCTAATAATGGTAGTAATAATATAAAAGTTTTAACTTATAGTATTATG
>JAILNN010000245.1 GCA_024691565.1 Lachnospiraceae bacterium
TCTTCCTCACCACGAATACTTTCGCCAGTTCTGAAAATCGAATAGAATTTATCCGCCTCATCATAGCTCTCATAAAATGAAACATATTTATAAAGCTCTGGGTCCATAAAGAAACCAGATTCAGAGTACCATTTGATAGCCTCATCATTACTAATTACAATATCTACAGTTCCAGCGTGTAAATAGGTCTGAAGCTTCTGAATATAATTATAATTATCAGATACATAATCTGCTGTTACTTCAATATATTGATCATCTGGTAATCCAAGCGCCTTCTTAATTGACTTCTCCATCTTATCAACCTGTTTTTCATCGTAGACTGAATCCTCAATAGCAATATGAAGCACATAGTCCTTTTCACTAAACTTATCCTTATATGCAAAGACTACAAGAGCAATAATTGCTAAAACAATAAGCACATTTTTTAAGTGGTAATCCTTGAAATACTGCCACTTTTGAGCTGGTGTAAGTTCCTTTAACTGCTCCTTATGTGTCTTTTGATTTTCTTTCTTATTCTGTTCATAAATTTCAGAATCTTCTGAAATTCTTCCTTCATCGTCTAAAATCTTTCTTGCCAATTTTAAAAACCTCCAACTAGAATCATGTATTTATCAAGCATATCAAACATTATAGTAGATAAATATATTCAAATTGTGTTTTTTTTAATATTAAATATTGAATCCCCAAATATATACAACGATATAGAAGAATGTCAAAAGAATATTGACCATTCCACCAATAGATGGGAACACTACTCTAATATCCGGTTCACGAAGGGACATCCAAGCAAGGATAACTCCAACAACCGAAATTACAAGACTAGAGAAACCTAAATAACCTATGGCAATAGGCGCTCCACCACTTGCATTACTAGAAATTACACATGCAATAATAAAAACAACAAGGGATAGCACAGCCAGAATCGTAGAAATAATACCCTTTTTAGGATGTTTCTTAGCTGTAAGCTTCAAAGAATCTTCATTTTGCACCTTACGCCTTCTACTTTTCCAAGCCATGTTATCCCTCTTCTTTTCTTTAAAATAATATCATCTTTACTTCAATTTCTCTGCCGAGTTACTGTCTCTCATTTCACTTTTTTTCTCTTTTGTATACAAGAAAAATGCTCTTCGATATATAAATCTCACAATAACATAGATAATATATCCAATCATTCCACCGATGAAATTAAGAATAATATCATCTACATCAAAGGCTCCTAGCTTTGTAACAAGCTGAATCGTTTCAATCGAACCTATAAACACAAGGCAAGACATAAAAACCCAAATAAACGAGTTTCTTTTGTGAAAAATTATTGGAATAATAAATCCATACGGAATAAAAAGTGCCACATTACCAAAAAGATTAAATAATGCATATTTAAAATATGGACCATCTGGATGCAAACAACTCCAATATCTCTTTATTTCCACAAATGGTTCTAAATTATATCGGTATTCTGTTCGAGGTTCCCTATCAAAAAAGAATAATAAGAAAACCATCATCGTCATATAGAGGATGAATAAAACCCAGAATACAACCAATCTAATCACATAGTGGCGTTTATAGCCACCCTTCTTATTCTCTGAACTCATTTTTTACTTTCTAAGACTAACTCCCATATCTTCCAAAGCTGCAATAATCTTATCCATAGACTTATTAACTTCTTCATCTGTAAGAGTTCTGTCTGACGCCATAAATGTAAGCTTGTAAGCTAAAGACTTCTGTCCTAAACCAAGCTTAGAATCAACATAAACATCAAAAAGTTCAACATTCTTTAAGTAACTTGAACCATTCTTTCTAATAGCCTCTTCAACGTCGCCTGCTAAAATCACATCCTTCATAACAAGACTGATATCTCTTGTTGAAGCAGGGAACTTAGCAATTCCCTCATATCTAACCTGTGGTTCAGCCTCGAGAAGTTCAAGAACAGTACTGATATCAATTACTGCAATATAAACTCTCTCACCAATTTCATAGTTCTTCTGAACCTGTGGATGAAGCTCGCCAACATAAGCTAACTTCTTATCTGAATAGTAAACATTAGCTCTTCTACCTGGATGAAGGAACTCTGTATCGCAATCAGCCTTATAAACTGTCTTACCATTAAGACCAGTTTCACCAATGATTCCATCAACGATTCCCTTTAATGTATAAAAATCTCCTTCTCCATACATTCCCATTGTAAGAAGCATTCTCTCCTCAGGTCTTTCTGTTAAAGGAAGAGCCTTAGGAATATAAACATTAGCCATCTCACAAAGTCTGACGTCCTTATTTCTCTTGTTATAGTTAATTGCAAGGCTTGTAAGCATTCCACCTACAGCACTTCTTCTCATTGCTGAATAGTCCTCACCAAGAGGATTTGAAATTCTAATACTCTCTCTTAAAGGACTGTTCTCGCTAAGGAGAAGCTTATCATAAACCTTAGGACTCTCAAATGAGAATGTCATACCCTCATCAAATCCATAAGCTACAGCAGCATCTAATGCCTTGTTTTCAACAATCTTCTTTAATGAATATCCACCAGAAGTAGCCGCTCCCTTAGGAAGAGTCATAGGAATCTTATCATATCCATAGAATCTAGCAACCTCTTCAGCAATATCACAAGGTCTTAAAAGATCCTGTCTAAATGTTGGAACATGAATTTCCTTATTAGCTAAATCAACATCTAAATCTAACTTTCTTAAGTACTTAACCTGAGTTTCCTCATCGATATCAGTACCAAGAAGTGCATTAATCTTATCTGCATTGAAAGGAATTGTAACTCCCTCTCTCTTAACCGGATAAATATCAACAACGCCACCAACTACTGTACCAGCACCAAGTTCTTCAACAAGCTGACAAGCACGATTCATTGCAGCAATTGCATTCTCAGGGTCAAGACCTTTTTCAAACTTAGCCTGAGCATCAGTTCTCATACCAAGCTTCTTTCCTGTAAGTCTGATATTTGTTCCATCAAATGTAGCAGCCTCAAAAAGCATAGTCTTAACATCATCTGTAATCATGGTATTTTCACCACCCATGATACCAGCAATACCAATGCTCTTCTCAGCATCAGAAATCATAAGCATTGTATCATCTAATTCATGTTCCTGACCATCAAGAGTAACGAATTTCTCGCCATTCTTAGCAGTCTTAACAATGATTTCCTTACCACCAATAGTATCTAAATCATAAGCATGCATTGGCTGTCCATATTCTTCCATAACGAAGTTTGTAATATCAACAAGGTTATTAATTGGACGAATACCAACTGAAGCAAGTCTTCTCTTAAGCCATTCTGGTGAAGGAGCGAGCTTAATATCCTTAACAACTCTGGCAGTATATCTAGGACAAAGCTTTGAATCTTCAACGCTTACTTTAATATAGTCATTAACATCTTCATCATTACCAGTTTCCTTAACATCAGGAAGCTTTAATTCTTTATCAAAGGTAGCTGCTACTTCTCTTGCAATACCAGTCATAGCAAAGCAATCTACTCTGTTTGAAGTAACCTCATATTCAAAAACAACATCATGAAGGCCAAGCAACTCAACAGCATCAGAACCAACAGGAGCATCCTTATAATCAGGATTATCACTCAAAATATAGATTCCATCAGCAGCTGCGTCAGGATACATATTTGTATCGCTACCAAGTTCTTCGATAGAGCACATCATACCAACTGACTCAACTCCACGAAGTTTACCCTTCTTAATCTTAATTCCACCTTCCTGAGCACCCTTAGCGTGAGTTCCATCAACTCTTCCGCCATCAAGAACAACTGGAATTTTATCTCCCTCTTTAACATTAGGAGCACCAGTAACAATCTGAACCTCAGTTCCATTTTCATCAATCTGAACCTGACAAACAATAAGCTTATCAGCATCCGGATGTTTCTCAATCTTATTAATCTTACCAACAATAATCTTATCTAAATTTGCATCGAAAGCCTTGTAGCCCTCGCACTTTGTTCCTGACAAAGTCATTGCATCCATATATTCCTGAGCTGTACAATCAAGTGATGGTACATAATCTTTAATCCAAGAAAAAGACGTATTCATTACATTTTCCTCCACAAAATCTTATTTATTAGAATTGATCCATATCTCTTATTTTTATTAGTCAAGACTCGCTCGCGAGTCTTGCGCGCCGGATTCGGGTCTGCTTTAGCAGACTCACTTCCTATTCGAATCCGTGCGCATCCCGCGGAGCGTTTTAACTCAGTCGGAGCTTGTACCCCGACTGAGTTAGAACTGATCCAAGAATCTCTTATCATTTTCATATAAAAGTCTCATATCATCAATCTCATACTTAAAGAGAGAAATTCTTTCGAGTCCAACACCAAAGGCAAAGCCTGTGTATTCCTCAGGATCGATTCCACTCATTTCAAGAACGTGTGGATGAACAACGCCACATCCAAGAATCTCAATCCATCCTTCACCCTTACAGAATCTGCATCCTTTACCCTTACACTTAAAGCAGGTAACATCCATCTCAGCACTTGGTTCTGTAAACTGGAAGTGATGAGGTCTAAACTTAACTCTTGTATCCTCACCAAAGAGTCTCTTTGCAAACTCCTGAAGTGTACCCTTAAGGTCTGCAAAAGTAATATTCTTATCAATTACAAGTCCTTCAATCTGGTGGAATGTTGGGCTATGAGTAGCATCAACTTCATCAGATCTAAATACTCGTCCAGGTGAAATCATTCTAATTGGAAGCTCACCCTTCTCCATCTCATGAACCTGAACTGAAGAAGTCTGAGTTCTTAAAAGAATGTCCTTTGATATATAGAAAGTATCCTGCTCATCCTTAGCTGGATGATCTGCAGGAATGTTAAGGGCCTCAAAGTTATAATAATCATATTCAATCTCAGGTCCTTCAACAACCTTATATCCCATTCCGATAAAGATATCACAAACCTCACGAAGAGTGCTTGTGTTAGGATGTAAATGTCCGATTTTAGAGGCCTTACCAGGAAGTGTAACGTCAATAGTCTCACCAGCAAGCTTTTTCTCAAGAATAGCCTTTTCAAACTCTTCCTTCTTCTTATCAAGCTTTTCCTGAATATTGTTTCTAGCTTCATTAACCATCTGGCCAACCTTTGGACGCTCCTCAGCACTCAAATCCTTCATGGATTTTAAAACTGAAGTAAGTTCACCCTTCTTACCCAAAAATTTAACCTTAATATCTGAAAGCGCATCCATATCCTTTGATTCTTCAATCTTATTAATCGCATCTTTCAGAATCCTATCCAAATCCTGCATAACATTCCTCCTAATTATATAAATCTCGCCCCACCAAATATTTTCAAAAGGCAAGGTCATCTTATCAGAAATAATCTAGTCTCACCCTACTTATCCTCTTATAGATATATAGGGCGCATCATCTTAGCTTTACTCTTATTCCTAAAACTTAAATATTGTATAACAAATGCACTTCTATTTCAAGTGATTAACCAAAACTTTCATTTATCTCCTACAAAAATAAGGCGGCCTCTGCAATTAATACATCACGATTCGCCTTCCAAACCGGCTTAAATTCAGAAGCTGGCAATGGACAGGTCACACTACCAATTTCAATAGTAATCGACGGAAGCTTAAGCCCATACATAACATATTCTCGGTAGTTTCCTCTTCCTCCAGATGGTGAATAATATGAATCAGCACTCGCATATTCAGTAAGAGAAATTGCCGCATCATACATTGCTGTAGTGTAATTATGTAGGTCCCCATTTCCCTTAGCATCACCAAAAATTATATTGCCCATAGAATGGTAATTTACAATACCTTTAAGTCCATGCTTTTTCTTGAGAGATTTTGTAAGTTTGATAATCGCCTTTGTTTCAACCTCTGAAGCTGCCTTCTCTCCAGAAAAATCAGAAGAACCTCTTTTTCCTTCTTTAACAAACCTATATGGGAAGTTTCGATTCAAGTCAACACCTCTCGCATTAGCCTTCCACATCGTAGTTCCACTAGATGCAGACATAATCCTAAGATTATTCCTTAGCCTCTCATTACTAATACAATTTGGTCCCATCTGCGAAATACTCACTCCATCAGGATTTGCCATTGTTAAAATATGAATCTGAATTCCAGAAAGTACCGAGCTAATCTTCCTTCCATTAACAACTTCATTAGGATTCTGTAAATAGTACTCAATCTGCTTCATACCAAGCTGAGAACACATATATTCCCTTGCATGAATAGAATCCACGACTAAAAGCGATTTAGAAGCATAGATATTTCCAAGAATCACATCATAAATATTTCTACCATCTTCACTTTGACCAATAACATCGAGATGAATACTTCCAGGATAATACTTAAGCATCGCACCTAAGTCACCAACCATATCTGAATATTTATAGATTGCGTCTTTAGTATCAACAAAACTCTTGATAATAACCTGTTTTTCTTTATAATTACTATAAAAACGTTTACCGTGATATACCTGAACTGAAACTATTTTATATTCAACTCTCTTATCATACTTGGCTGCGCTATCAGAAAACTCTAGCTTCTTTATAGTTTTATATTTAGTAAAATTAACTCTGTTTTTCCCTAAATCTTTCTTGTAAATAATATATTTTTTAGCACCCGTAACCTTCTTCCAAGAAAGAGTATATTTATTAAAGGTTGACCTGGTCATCGTAATACTATCAATCTTTTTAGGCATACATGCCTTCAAAGAATTTGATTTTCCAATTACATTTCCACTCTCATTAAACTGCCAAACTCTAAAATAATATTTCTCTCCCTCTTTAATTCTAGGGGTATATGTATTATTTCCACTTGTAATTCTTACAGAAGATTGCTTATTGTCTTTTTTCTTTTTCTTAACACCAGTTTCACCGATTTTCTTAAAGAACACTCTTGTAACGCTTTGACCATCAAGTATATTCCAGCTAATTCTAACCTTACCAGGCGTATTTGTAATCTTAGCCTTAATCTTACTCTTCTTTCCATTTGTGGTCTCAGGTGCATTAGTAGGTGTTACTTCGCTACCAGGATTAGCTACTTCACTAGGAGTAGGCGCCTGAGTCTCACTAATTGCATTAGTACTTGCAGTCTTTTTAACGCTAGACGTTTCCTTTGGTAAAGCAGTAGAACCTGGTTCATTTGTACTATCAGCTATCTCAGTGCTTTCTGGCTCTGGACTCTGAACTGCACTACCAGTTGTAACTGCCAAGACACTCCTAGAACCACCAAAAGAATCATTAGAAACTGCAGTAACTAAAAGCACAAGACATAATAATAACGAAGTCAAATTTCTATAATGTTTAATCATCTTATTTTAGATTTCCTTAAGAACTTCAACTACTTCTGAAAATCCCATTCCGTGTGAAGCCTTAACAAGGACGGTATCTCCTTCCTGAATCACATTTTTAATCTCACCAAGCATTTCTTCCTTGGTCTTAAAGTAAAAATATGACTTACTAGAATCATCCGTAACCGCCCCATCATATATGTTTTTACTCAATTCACCAACTGCAACAATAACATCTGTTCCAAGTTTCTTTGCTTCTAAGCCTACCTCATAGTGAAGAGAGGCCTCATCTTCCCCAAGTTCAAACATATCGCCAAGAATAGCAACAGTTCTACCTTCTGCATTATCAAGAACTGATAGTGATGCCTTCATTGACATTGGATTAGCATTATAGCAATCATCAATAATTGTAATCTTATCAGTTTTTATAAAATTATTTCTACCAGAAATAGTCTGAAGTTCTCCAATTCCTTCGGATATTTCCTCTTCCTTCATCCCCAAAAGACATCCGCAAACAACAGCTGCCATTGCATTGTAAACCATATGTAATCCAGGAACTGGAACTGTAACAGAAAAACTCTTTCCATCAAAATTAGCCTTAAATGTAGTTCCTAAAAATCCATTTGCTTTTAATTCATCAGCATAT
>JAILNN010000247.1 GCA_024691565.1 Lachnospiraceae bacterium
CCCTAGCACACTTTCGCCTGGTAATTCTGCTTTTGCTGCATCCACGCCTAGGTATTCGCATATTGTTTGTGCGATGTCGGCGTAGGTTTTTCTGGTGCCGAGATTTACGTTTGATTTGACATATGCGCCGGCAATTACCCATGGGACATATTCGCGTGAGTGATCTGTTGATGGTGTTGATGGATCGCAACCATGATCGGCAGTCATCATTAGAATATCATCTGGGCGGAGAAGACTTATTATTTCTGGGAGGCGCCTGTCGAAGTAAGTTAGTGCGTCGCCGTAGCCTTGAATATCATTTCTATGGCCGTATATCATATCGAAATCTACGAGATTTGTGAAGAGTAGACCTTCGAATTTTTCTTTCATATATTTTAAAGTTTTGTCAATTCCGTCACCGTTATTTACTGTGCGGACCATTTGTGTAATTCCTGAACCTGCGAATATATCATTGATTTTTCCCACAGAATAGACCTCTTTTCCTGCTTCTGAAATCAAATTTAACATTGTTTTCTTTGGTGGAACAAGTGAGAAGTCGTGTCTATCTGATGTTCTTTTGAAGGAACCAAGTTCACCAATAAATGGGCGCGCAATTACTCGTCCAACTGCGTATGGTCCTGTACATAGTTTTCTTGCTATTTCGCAGTATCTATATAGTTCGTCTAATGGAACAATGTCATTATGTGCAGCAATTTGGAACACACTATCAGCTGATGTGTATACGATGAGAGCGCCTGTTTCTAGGTGTTCTTTTCCATAATCTTCAATTACCTTTGTTCCTGAATATGGTTTATTGCAAATGACTTTGCGACCAGTTTCTTCTTCAAATTTTTTGATTAAATCTTCTGGAAAACCATCCGGAAATACTGGCATTGGTTTTTTTGAAATGAGACCTGCCATTTCCCAATGTCCTGTTGTTGTGTCTTTTCCCATTGATACTTCAGTGCATTTTCCAAATGCACCTAATGGATTTTCAATTGGAGTATCGTCTGGATTTACACCTTTATTTCCATCAATATTGAAGAAACCAAGTTTTCTCATGTTTTTCATGGAGAAACCTTTTGCGTGTGAGGCTCCAAATACAGTGTGACTCCCTACATCGCCAAATTTATCAGCATCGGGAAGTTCGCCAACTCCGACACTATCAAGTACAATCAAAATTACTCTTCTCATATCATATGTCCTTTCTTACTAACCAAAGCAAATCAAACCAGGCTAAACTCCTAAAATCAAACCATACTCACCCAACCCAAAACCTAAATAAACGATACAAACACATTTCCCTGCTCTTTAAACAAATCATAAGCCGAATCTAGGGAGGCAGTTTTATCTGAATCTGATTCTGGGTCATACCAGGTGATGGTAGTTTCTGTGTATTCCTTTAAAACAACATAGTGGTCATTTCCAATTTTTGCTATTACTGGACGTTCGTTACTAATGAAGTAAAGGGTTTCTTTTACGTTACAGCCGCTTAAGTTAACTGCGGTTGGAAGGTAGTCTGAAAGGATTGTAAGAACATTTTTTCCTTCAAGCTCCTTTGGCTTCACTGTAACCTGAGCAGCCTTCAAAAGAAGGTAACAGCAGGATTTTGCTGATGAGATTTTTGAAGTTGCTGGTGAATCTGAAATTCCAGAAAGTTTCTTTGAAAGAAATTGACCAGCTCTTTCCCAAATCAATTCGCCCTTTGAATTTAGGACAACTCCCATTCCTTCGTCTGCACTTAAAATTGCCTTTGCAGGTGAAGAATTTCTTTCAGAAATATTTCCATGTGTATAGGTGTAGTAATATGTATTTTCGTTCTCATCAGTAATTCTGAAGGTTGTATTTTCGTCAATCAAAATCTTATCTGTTTTTGAATATTTTGGTTCACTTTTAACCTTCGCTGATGTTGGAACATGAATATAAGTTGTCTTTAGATATTCATCTTCTGTGCTGTCATCAATGTAGAATCCAGATGTGTTTTCAGGATTCTGACTTAAAATTGTATCGTCAGATGCCTTCTTATATTTGCCTGAAGGTTTTCTTTTTAAACGATGGACAGTCACAACATTTCCGTTGGTTTCAACGCTATCAACAAAGTGATTTTTTGTTGAATATTTCTTCAAAATTTTGCCTGAGCAATCTGCAATAATTGTCTTATATACAGGTAAAATTGTCTCACCACTTTCATCTTTTGAAATATCTTTTTCACGAATTAATCCATAAATAATATTATTCTCAACGGTTCCAAGAACACGAATTTTATCGTTGTTTGGTGCGGAAATTTTCACTTCCTCATCAGTCGAAAGATTTAGGATTGAAAGTGAAGTCGCATATGAATCTTCAGTTGCATTACTGAAAACATAGGCGCATGCATCCTTTAGCATTGCAAAAGTATTTTCATTTGCATTATCTGAAAGCACAGCATATTTCTTTGATGAAAGGTTGTATGTATATACTTTGTCATCTAATTCAAAATAGAAAACATTTTTCTCATTCACATAACAAAAATCGCCAAAATCGTAGTCGAGTCTCTGATAGGTTTTTGTTAATGGGATATAGAGTCGCTCTGTTAACTCATCGTCGGTTGCATTATATTTATATAAAATAATCGCAACGTGTCCTTCGTAATCACCTGAATTTAGGTAGCCACAGAAGACAAAATCTATGTCTCCATTATCATGTACATCAATTATTTTTATATCATACTGATAAGGCTTGTTATTATCTGACGTTGAAGATTTCTTCTTCAAAATATTACTTGAGTCATTGATTGAGAATACCTGAACAAGCTTGTTTTTCTCTGTATCAAAGAACCAAAGAGAACCATTTTTTGTGAAGGACATATATTTATTTTCGCTATCACAAGTCAGGTTAAAGTCGGTTTCTGAACTGAGACCTAAATTAAAAACATTATCCTTATAATCAAAATCTGATGCATCAAAAATTTGATCCATATTTCGCTCAAAATAGAGGAGGTACATTTGACCTGAGCTATATCTTAAACGATAGAATTCTTCAACATAATAGAGGTATGTCTGTTTGTTGATTTTTATGGTTACATAGTAAGACATTAGAACGGATGCGCCCTCGATATTTAATTCCTTTATCGTTGGAACAGGCGTAGTTACGGTCTTTACAGGTAAACCATTCCACTTTATCAAATCTGAATTTGAGTAGATTGAAACATTTGCAAGTGATTCATTGTATTTGTTTTCATATGAAGTTTCCAGGTATGATGAAATATCGAAGGCGTCTTCTGATTCGTCAGTTTCTTCATCTAAATCTGAGAAAGTTGCTTCATGAAAATCTGAGATGAAATCCAATTTTTTTGATAAAAAGAAATCACTTTCATAATACTTAATCCTTGTATAATAATGGATGTCAGCACCACTATCTGTTGAAAGACAGATATGCAAAGCATATTCGGTACTTGTGTCTAGTGCTGTATCAAGGAAAATCGGAGTTGAAAGATGTTTTTTATCAACGCCTTCATCAAAATCAGAAACTTCTTCGGAATACATTTCAATATTATCTGGAATGCTAAGAAGAGTGTATGTCATTGATTCTATCTTCTTGCTTTTTTCGACAATTGAAAGTGTAAATTCCTTACTTGTATCTATTGGTGTTATTGATTCTCTAATGGTTGATGCGTTTACAGCAGAATTATATCCCGTTAAATTATTTATAAAAAAGTCACCCATCTCAATACTTACCGTTGGATATGTTGATGACATAAGGTCGGCAGCGGATGAGGTGGTGAGAGAAAGAGTTGGGATGTTCCTACTAAATAGCAAACATGCACCAAGAAAAATCACAATTAAACCAAAAAATTTATATATAAATTTCAAAGCAACCTCCAAAACTAAAACTATTTTATCAAAGCGTTATATATTTCGCGCTTCGAAACCATACGGTCCTTCGCAACTTGTTTCATGGCGTCTTTTTTATCCATACCTTGTCCTAAGTAGAGCTCCATATGTTCTTCAATTGAGAGCTTTTCCCAGGATTCCTTTTCAGCCTGTTTGTCAGCCTCTTTATCAGCACCGGCGAGACATAAAACAAATTCTCCTCGTGGTTCATTTTGAGAATAATATTCAATTGCTTCTGAAAGGGTTGTTAGGCGAACTTCCTCATGTATCTTAGATATTTCGCGACAAATTGTTAGACTTCGGTCGCCAAGATTTTTTAGAAGTTCATTTAATGTAGCCTTAAGGTGATGTGGCGCCTCATATATAATTGTTGTTCGATATTCTTTCTTGAGCGTTTCAAGAATTTCTGCCCTTTCTTTTTTATCCGGTGGCAAAAAAGCTTCGAACGCAAATCGACGAGTTTTTTGACCTGACATTGAAAGCGCAGTAACTGCGGCACATGCACCTGGAAGTGAAGTTACGGTTAGACCGGCTTCAAGAGCGAGGCGAACAATTACTTCGCCAGGATCTGAAATTGCAGGAGTTCCTGCATCTGTTACAAGTGCAATTTTAGTACCTGATTTCATTTTGTCAACTAATTCATACGCCTTGTCAAACTTATTGAATTCATGATAGCTTGTCATAGACGTTTTTATATCAAAATGATTTAAAAGCCGCAGAGTATTTCTGGTGTCCTCCGCGGCTATCAAATCAACTTCATTCAAGGTTTTCAACACCCTAAGAGTTATGTCTTCTAAATTTCCAATGGGTGTTGCACATATATATAATGATGGTTCCATAAAATTAATTTCCAATCTTAAAAATCCAAATATAAGTTTCAAATCACAAAAACAAAAATCCAAAACTTAAATCAAAAAAACAAATCTTTACTTCCCATAAATCTTTAAAATCTCATCCGAATATACATTCTTTTCCTTATATACAATTAAAGGTGGGAGAGTTTTTAATTCATGGTTGCCACCTAGTCTGGCATCGATTAAAACCATTGTTGGTGGCTTATCTACATATGGATGAACAAAGCGCAGTTTCTTCGGTTCAAGGTGATGGAGCATCATTTGCTCAAAGATTTCTGCGAGTCGTTCTGGCTTGTGAATCATGAAGAGGTGGCCATTAAATTTAAGGACACGTGCACTTTCGCGGCATATGTCTTCGAGAGTGCATTTTACTTCATGACGGGAAATTGTTAAATCATCCGTTGCATTTTGAAGGTTATCAAACTTCATGTAAGGCGGATTGATTGTAACGACATCATATTTATTATGACCATAAATCTCAGAGGCGGAACATAAATCGCCTTCTGTTACCTTGATTAGATGGGAAAGATTATTTCCGCGGACGCTTCTTATTGCTGAATCTGCGGACGTTTTTTGAATTTCAAGTGCATCGATAAATCCTGGTGTTCGACCGGATTTATGGCCCTTTGAAAGAAGGAGAGGAATTATTCCTGTTCCAGTTCCCATATCAAGAATCTTTGCACCATTTTTAAATTCAACAAAATCAGAAAGAAGTACGGCATCTATTCCAAAGCAAAATCTTGTTGGATTTTGGATGATATAGAGCCCATCTCTCTCCAAATCGTCTAGTCTCTCATTTGGGAGAAGTTCGAAATTATTGTTTTGGAGAAGATTTTTTTGCACCTCTGGATTCACGATTTGAATGCCTTTCTGTATGAGAATAGGATTTTTTAGTACTATTCTGCTTGTCAAAATGTTGTGAATTCTTATGTCCCTTGTTAGGATTTGAATTCTTGTTATTCTTATGTGGCTTTTGAGAATGAGAATTTTGACGGTTTGGAATTCCTTCTGGCTTCTTCTTTTTCTTCTCAAAATTATTTTGCTTATTGCGATTTCCTTTTTCGGAACGCTTTGAACGTGGTGAAACTTCTGGTTCAATAGATTCAGCTTCTGCCATTTCTTTAATGTCTTCGCTTTCCATTTTTTGGAGTTCACGAAGCGCTTCTTCATCTAAAGTTTCATCAGGAAGTGTCTGTGCGAGGAAAGTTTTTCCTGACTTATTCTTATACTCTAATTCTTTTGCAGAATATTCGCGGACTTCCTTTTCTTCAGCATCGGTTTCAATCAAAACTGTAACTCGCTGTTTAAGAACGCTAAGGCGCTGAACCTCGCCCTCGAAGCCGTCGATTGTTTTAACTCTTGAGCCAACTGGTGGAAGGCTTCTGTTTAGATCGAGATATGCTTCTTCTTCATTCTGAAGGCAACACATTAATCTTCCACAAACACCTGAAATCTTGGAAGGATTAAGAGATAGTCCCTGATCCTTTGCCATTTTAATTGAAACTGGAGAGAAATCTGTGAGGAAGGTTGAACAACATAGAGGTCTTCCACATATTCCAAAACCTCCAATCATCTTCGTCTCATCACGAATTCCAATCTGTCTAAGTTCGATTCTTGTTCTAAAAACAGCAGCCAAATCTTTTACGAGTTCACGGAAATCAATTCGACCATCAGCTGTAAAATAGAAAAGTAATTTTCCTCTATCAAATGTATATTCTGATTCAATGAGCTTCATATTTAAGCCATGATTTTTAATTTTCTCAAGGCAAATTCGATAAGCATCCTTTTCACTTTCTTTATTCTTTAGTACCTGTTCGAAATCTTCATAGGTTGCGATTCGAATAATAGGTTTGAGTGGCGGTTTGATATCTTTTTCATCAACTTCTCTAGGTCCAAGTGCAACCTCGCCATATTCAACACCGCGGGCAGTTTCGACAATAACGTGATCTTTTGCTTTTACGTTAAAACCTGAAGGGTCGAAATAATAAACCTTCCCGTTTGTTCTAAATCTAACACCAATAATTGTTACCATTTTATTTACATCCATCCTTTATATTCAAGAGCATAAGTTCGATGGTGGTATCGAAATTAACATTTGCCTTAAGTCTAAGTTTAGCAGTTGAAATACCATCAATTATATGCTCGATTTCTTCATATCCCCTTTTGCTTGCCTGATCAGAAATAGCAGCATATTCATCCTTATAAAGTAAAAGATTTGCATCCTTTGTAACCTTAAACATAAGGATATCTCTGTACCAAAGAAGCATTAAATCAAGGTAATCATCGATTCCTGAACTGTTGAGAGCGTAGGAACGAATGATTTCAATGATGTCTGTTAGAGGAAGCTTGTCAATTCTCTTAACCAAAGAAAGGACAGAGGTCTTAACCTCAACGAAATGTTCTGAGGTTGCAAAGTGAATTGCTTTTCCAACATTTCCCTGACAGAAGTTTGCTGCGATTTCAGCACTTCCCTTTTCCATCTGGAAGGTGTGCTGCAAGTAATCAGCGATTGCGCTTTTATCAAGTGGCCTAGTTGTGAGGGTTACACATCTTGAAACAATAGTCGGAAGAAGCATTGACGTATTGTTAGAAATAAGGATGATAACCACATACTCTGGTGGCTCCTCAATAGTCTTTAAAAGCGCATTCTGAGCGGCTTCAGTCATGGAATCAGCATCAGAAATTACGAATATTTTATATTTGCCTGAATAAGGCTTGATGTCAACTAAGAAGTTAACTTTTTCACGAATTGTTTCAACGGAAATGGTATTCTTTTCAGGAGTAATATAAACCATATCCGGATTATTGCAGGAATCCATTTGAATGCAGGATCTGCATATATCACATGCGTCCAATTTAAAAATTGAACGACGGTCAGGATTTGGTGACACACTAGTTGCGCGAATTTCTTCCTTCAATGCAGTGTTTCCAGTACATAGAAGAGTTTTTGAAAATGCATCAGCTAAAATATGTCTTCCTGAGCCGGCTTCGCCTGTGAAAATATAGGCATGTGAAATTTTATTATTTAATATTGAGGTCAGAAGGTTTCTTTTTATGTGCTCCTGACCGATAATATCTTTAAAATCAGCCATGGTAGTACCTCGCTTTCGGAAAATTGTCTATATAAAAAACCTAGCGGTTTTTATGTCAATATATTGAACGCATTATGCATGCGCTTCATAAAGAGCAGAAACATGAGTCCAAATTTCTTCTGAAATTTCTTCTACTGATAAGTCGCCGTTTATTATTACAATATTTGATTCGTCTTTTAAATCGTCGATAATTGAAAGGTATTTATCGCGAACAGCACTTAAACGCTCTTGAGTTTCAAAAATATCTCTGTTTGCTCTGGTTTTTGCAATTCTTTTTATTGCTGTTTCTGGAGATACATCGATGAAAAAAGTGCAGTCTACAGGCATTAATTCATTTGCTTCGCGATTAATGTCAATAACCCAATCCAAAGGTGAGCGAATGCTCTGATAGGCATAAGAAGAAAGAAGGTATCTGTCACAAACAACAGTAGTTCCCTTCATCACCTTTTCGCGAATTCCATTTATATCATTTGTAATATGGTCAAGCCTATCTGCTGCAAACAAAGCAGCCATGGCGCTTTCATTCATTTTTACCCTGCCTGAAAGGCAAAGTCTTAGTAGCGAACCGATTGGTCCTGCGGTTGGTTCAACTGTAGTCAAAACCGCATGGTTATCCTGTTGGATTCTCTTCTTAAGGAGTTCGAGCTGGGTTGTTTTTCCAGATCCATCAATTCCTTCAAGAGTTATAAATAAGCCTTTTTTCATAACATACCTCATAAAAAATTCAACGATTATAGGCAAAATAGGTAGAATTACACACTCTATGCCCATATATCATATAATACTCCTAAATTCAAGGTTTTGCAATGGAAATTTGGATATTAACATTGATAAATGGTGATTTTAGATGTATAATAATTTGTCATCTTTTTTTTATGGCGATTTACAGCAGTGAAAAGTTACGGACAAGAAAATTGAACTAAAATTGAGTTGGCAAATAATTTAAATATGGAGGAAAGAAAAAAAATGGCAATTAAAATTATTTTGCTTGTGGTTTTCTTCTGCATCTTTCTTGCAGTAGGATACATATGCAGAAAAAGTAGTACCGATGTTAACGGATTCGTTCTCGGAGGAAGGGCGGTTGGACCTTGGCTTACCGCGTTTGCATATGGTACCTCGTACTTTTCAGCGGTAATTTTCGTTGGTTATGCTGGACAGTTTGGATGGAGCTTTGGTGTTGCATCTACATGGATTGGACTTGGAAATGCATTTATTGGTTCACTTCTTGCTTGGGTTATTTTAGGAAGAAGAACAAGAATTATGACTCAACATCTTGGATCAAAGACCATGCCTGAGTATTTTGGACAGAGATATGAATCAAAGAATTTAAAGATTGCTGCATCAGCAATTACTTTTATCTTTTTGATTCCATACACTGCTTCACTTTTCAATGGTCTCTCTAGACTTTTCAAGATGGCATTTAACGTTGATTATTCAGTTTGTGTTATTGTAATGGCAGTGCTTACTGCTATATATGTTATTATCGGCGGTTACATGGCAACAGCTGTTAACGACTTTATTCAGGGTATTGTAATGCTTATCGGAATCGTTGCAGTTATCGGAGCGGTTCTTTCAAAGAACGGTGGATTTATGGGTTCATTAAAGGCAATGAGTGAGATTGACTCAGATGTTATGGAAGGAGCATATGTTTCTTTCTTTGGACCAGATCCAATGTATTTACTTGTGGTAGTACTTCTTACATCTCTTGGTACATGGGGACTTCCTCAGATGGTTGGTAAGTTCTATGCAATTAAGAGTGAGAAATCAATCAAAAAAGGAACATTCATTTCAACCTTCTTTGCAATTATAGTTGCTGGTGGATGTTACTTCCTTGGTGGATTTGGTAGACTTTTCCAGACTGAAGAATCTGTTGCTGCAGAGGGATTTGATAGTGTAGTTCCTTCAATGCTTTCAGGTCTTAATGACTTACTTATTGCAGTAGTACTTATCCTTGTACTTTCTGCATCAATGTCTACACTTTCATCACTTGTGCTTACATCAAGTTCAACTTTGACGCTTGATTTCATTGGCGGAATTAGAAAGAAGAAGGCAAGCGAAAAGGAGAACATGGTTGTTCTTAGAGTGTTTGTTGCAATATTTATTATAATTTCAGCAGTTATCGCAATTGTTCAGGCTAAATCAAGAGTAACCTTTATTGCTCAGCTTATGGGTATTTCATGGGGGGCTCTTTCAGGTGCATTCTTAGCTCCTTTCCTTTATGGTTTATATTGGAAGAAGGCAACAAAGGCTGCGGCTGCAGTAAGTTTTTGTTTTGGAACAATTGTTATGATTATTCAGCTTTGTATTTCACTTGGATGGATTACAGTTAGTGGTGGATTCTTAACATTTATCTTTAGAAACTCACTTTATTCTGGTGTGTTCTGTATGTTAGCAGGACTTGTTATTGTTCCTATTGTGAGTGCTTTAACACAGAAAACATTACCTTCAAAGGTTGATGATAAGTTCGAGTGCTTCAATGCAA
>JAILNN010000020.1 GCA_024691565.1 Lachnospiraceae bacterium
CGGTATGGATGGAAATACACCAGCAGCTGTGATTAGTAATGGTGGTCTTGTAAATCATAGTGTTGTAAGGGCGAGTCTTAGTAATATTTACGAGGAAAGCATAAAGAAAAATGCGCAAACTCCTGCAATTATTGTTGTTGGAGAGACTGCAAAGTTTGATTATACATATAAAAATACAAAGACAGTTGGAATAGTTTCTAGCCGAGGCCTATATGAAAAAACTGATAGCAATTTACAAGATTTTGGATTTGAAACAAAGTGGCTTTGTAATATGAGAACTAAAAGAAATGAATCAGAGATTGGGAAGTTATCAGATGAACTAGAAAAAATCAATCAATATGAATGGATTGTTTTTACAAGTCAAAATGCCATGGAAATATTCTTTGATGAAGTAAAGAATAAAAACATTGATTTTAGAAGCTTTCATAACATTAAATTTGGTGTAATTGGAAGTGGCAGTAATAGGTATCTTCGTAAATATGGATTTAGTGCTGATTTTATTCCATCAATTTATAATATTGATAGTTTTTCTAAGGAGTTTGTTGAACTTTTAAACAATGATAAGAAAAGTGATTTAAAGATTATGATTCTTCATGCAGTGAGAGGAAATGATGCGATAACTAAGAGCTTAGACGAAAATAGCATTAGCTATAAAGATTTTAAGATATATGATGTTATTGGAGAAAAATATTATGATTCATTAGATGGAATTGATATGCTGGCATTTTTAAGTGCTTCTGGTGTTGAATATTTTTATAAGGATGAAGGAAATTATTTGGATGATGAGGTTCAAAAAATACCAGTTGCATGCATTGGAGATTCAACTGCGAGAGAGTTAGAAAAATATGGAAAAGGGGCGGATGTGGTATCTAGCAGAATGGATGTTTATGGGCTATCTAACGCAATTGCAGATTTTTATAATAAACAGTAGATTTCAAAAATAAAAAGGAGAAATTAATCCATGAAAAGATTAAGACGTCTTAGAGTTAATGAGAATATTAGAAGCTTAGTTAGAGAAACAAGTATTAGTGTTGATGATTTAGTTTATCCTATATTCGCGATTGAAGGCAATGATATAAAGAATCCTGTTGATTCAATGCCAGGTATTTATCAATATTCAATTGATAGGATTGATGAGGAAATTGATAGGGTTCTTGCTGCAGGAATTAGAGCAATTTTGATATTTGGAATTCCGGAACATAAGGATGAAAAGGGGACGGAAGCATATAATGATGAGGGTATTACGCAGAGAGCAATTCGCCATATTAAGGAGAAGGCACCAGAACTAATTGTTATTGCTGATGTTTGCTTATGCGAATATACTTCTCATGGCCATTGTGGATTGATTCGCAATAATGAAATCTTAAATGATGAAACTATAGTTTTACTCGCTAAGGCTGCTGTTAGTTTAGCGAAGGCAGGAGCCGATATAGTAGCTCCGTCTGACATGATGGATGGAAGAGTTGCATATATTCGAGACGAGCTTGATAATAATGGATTTAAGAACATTTCTATTATGGCATATAGTGCAAAGTTTGCATCAGCTTATTATGGACCTTTTAGGGATGCTGCTCATTCTGCTCCTGCGTTTGGTGATAGAAAAACTTATCAAATGGACCCAGCTAATGGAAGAGAAGCTATTAGAGAGGTTTTAAATGATATTGAAGAGGGCGCAGATATTGTGATGGTAAAGCCAGCGCTTGCATATTTGGACGTAATTAAGGAAACAAGATTAAGCACAAATCATGTTTTAGCTGCGTATAATGTGAGTGGCGAATATTCAATGGTAAAGGCTGCAGCGCAAAACGGTTGGATAGATGAGAAAAGAATTGTGATGGAAAACATGATTGCAATTAAAAGAGCGGGTGCTAAGATTATTATAACCTATCATGCATTAGATGTTGCAAATTGGTTGAATAACGAAAGGTAATGGATATTATGGGAGCGAAATCAGAAGAGTTATATAAAAAATCGACTGAATATATGCCGGGAGGAGTAAATAGCCCGGTAAGATCTTTTTATGCAGTTAATAGATCACCAATATTTATTGACCATGCTGTTGGTGATAAGATTTATGATGTTGATGGTGCAGAATATATAGATTATGTTTGTTCTTGGGGACCTGGAATTTTAGGACATGCTGATAAAGATGTGCTGGATTCAGTTAGAAGTGCAATTGATAAGGGGTTAACTTTTGGAGCACCAACAGAAAGAGAATATGAGATTGCAAAGCTTATTCAAGAAATGGTTCCTTCGATGGAGATGCTAAGACTTGTAAATTCAGGTACAGAAGCAACAATGAGTGCGATTCGTGTTGCTAGAGGTTATACTGGAAAAGATAAGATTATTAAGTTTAGGGGATGTTACCATGGACATTCGGATGGACTCTTAGTAAAAGCAGGAAGTGGTGCAATCACTGGCTCAATTCCTGATAGTTTGGGAGTTCCAAAAGGATATGCAGAAAACACATTGGTCGCTGAATATAATGATTTGGAAAGTGTGGAAGAACTTTTTAAAAATAATTTAGGTAATGTTGCAGGAATTATTGTTGAACCAGTTGCGGCTAATATGGGAATTGTTTTACCTGAAGAAGGTTTTTTGCAGGGGTTAAGAAGTTTAGCGGATAAATATGATTCTTTGCTTATTTTTGATGAAGTAATAACGGGATTTAGATTAGCTCCAGGTGGTGCTCAGGAGTTATTTGGAGTTAAACCAGATTTAAGTTGTTTTGGTAAAATAGTAGGAGGTGGTATGCCTCTCGCAGTTTACGGTGGAAGAAAGGATATAATGAAAAATGTGGCTCCTCTTGGAGGAGTTTATCAGGCGGGAACACTAGCTGGAAATCCTGTTGCAACAGCTGCTGGACTTGCTACGTTGAAGAAATTACAAAATAATAGTTCATTATATGAGGATATAAATAATAAAACAAAGTATTTAGCTGATGGTATAAGAGAGTATTTTAAAGGAAGGGCAGTAATAAATCGAGTTGGTTCGCTTATGAGCATATTCTTTACGAAGGAAGATGTTGTGGATTATGATTCGGTAATGAAGTGCGATACAGGATTATATGCTAAATTTTTTTGTAATGTATTAGATAAGGGAGTTTATTTACCGCCTTCACAATATGAATCAATGTTCATTTCAGCAGCGCATAGTTATGAAGATATTGATAAAACAATTGAGATAATATGCTCTGGTAATTTGTAGAGAAGTCCCTAGACATTTGCAAATGGATTTAATATAATTAAATTATCTTAATTGTGGATTAGAATTATATTTAAAATTCGTTATTTGACGAGCTGTTATAGGAGGCGATAGAATGAAAATTAAATACTTTATAATGATTTATGTTTGTTTGATTTGCGTTTTTTTTAGTGCAAATCATGTCGAAGCGAAGAAAAAGGACATTAAGCTAAGCAAAAGTAGTATAACATTAAAAGTTGGTGAATCCGTGA
>JAILNN010000036.1 GCA_024691565.1 Lachnospiraceae bacterium
TAATAAGTGAGATATTTCTCACTTTTAATATAGCATGCTTTCTATGAAAATGTCAAGCCTTAAAGTTTTTTTACTTGAATATCTATAATACCGTTTCTTTGGGTGGCCATAACGACCAAATGCACGACAAATAGAGGTTTAGGCACACCCAGTTTTTTTTATTAGGTGTGCTGCACCTCCTTTTAATTTCTTTATTTAATTACCCTGTATCCACATGATTAGATCTATAATGTTTAACGATTACCAGGTATAGGCACAGCTACCTTTCTTCGCCTCAATAAAAGCATATAGAATGTTTGTCTTAAACTGAGCCTCCTTAGAAGTAATTTAGGTTAAATTCAGTATTATCTAAAATAATATTAGAAACAAATGTTCCGTGATTAGTATTTGTATTTGTAGTATATGGATTATTTACACTTAAAGTATCTCCAACATTATTAATTCTAGTTGTTGGAAAATTTATATAATCATAATCGAATTTATCTAAAACACTTATAACTACATCATCATCACCATTTGTTGTAGTATATTCTTGTAATTTATCCATATTAGTATAAGAATAGATTTCAGGATTTAAATTACTCGTACCAATAAGAGCTTTACAGTTTGTTGGTGCCGAAAATATACTGACTGCTAATGAAATAATTATGGCAATTGAAACAATTCTATTTTTAAGCATTATAATTCCTTTGTTATTTCTTTATCTTTACGGTTTTAACCTTACTCCAAGAACCATAAACCTTACCTTCATCTGTAATCACGAATGCACGAACACGGATATAATAAGTCTTTTTCTTTTTAAGTTTCTTAATGTTAACCATAGAATAGCTACTCTTCTTTGTCTTCTTACCACTAAATGATTTCTTAAGAGAGTACTGAATATCATATCCATCAGCCCCATCAACATCATACCATTTTATTAATACAGAACCTTTTTTATTATTCTTGACTGATTTAATAGTAACCTTTCCAAGCTTATTAGAGTCATCTGTCTCAGCAACTGTTCCCAGCTGGCTCACTCTAAATGTAAACTTTCCGCTGCCGTATCCTTGAAACTTTACGTAATAGGTTCCGGGGTCAAGTGTATACTTAAGGACACCAACATTATTGACAGCAACCGATTTTTCAGAATTATTATCATCATCATTATAAACAACCAAGTCAGGTGTATAGAGAGATACTTTAAGAGAATCGTTGGATGTATTATTAACAGATACTTCAATAATCTGTTTTTTATCTATCTGAATCTTATACCATTCAAGTTTGTCATCATATGAAGTAAAGAATCCGTTAATATCCTTATTTAATTCAATAGCTGACTGAGTTGTAATTTCGCCTAATGAATTATTAGAATATGTATATGTCTTCTCTGCTGAAGTAAAATTTGCATAAAAGTTGTACATATATATTTTTTCTTCATACATATTATACGTAGGGTAAATATAAAAATAATACACACCTGCATTAAGATTAAATACAAGGCTATTTTCTGCAGGTGGACCAATCCTTGTCTCGCTATCAATACATTTATCGTTACAATCGTGTAAACTCCAAGTTAATTTCCATTTATCAGTAGAATCTTTAATTGATGTTATATAGTTAACATTAAGTGTTCCTGCTGAAGGCAATTCGATAGTCCAAACATCACCCGACGCAAGACTCGGAGTGGAATTGTATGGATACACTTCCTGATAGCTCTGACCAAATGTTACCTTTCCCTTTGCATTAGCTGCTTCTGCTGTCTTATGATTTGAAAAAACCACAAATACTGCAAACATCAAAAACAATGCACAAACTAATTCGTTCCTTTTCAATTTCCATGCCATCATATCAATCCTCCTAGCTTTCGCTTTCTTTATAAATATTTTTTTATTTATTAAGATATTAAATGTTTTCTGTCAAGAAAACATTTAAGTTGATATACGTAGTATATCAACGAAATTTTCGTCGAAAATTTCGTTGAAAATTTCGTTGAAAATTTCGTTGATAATTAGCCGAAAAATTTTGTGAAAACTATACAATGCTCTGCTTGAAAAATTGTTAATAAATTGATATATTATACACAGAAAGAATTTCAAAAGGATGGTCGAGCCTCAGCTCAACCATCCTTTTTTAATTGTCTAATATTCTCTTAATAAGGGAAATTTGCCACTACACCAGATTCTCTTTATACATCCAATTCGCTCCCCTAATCTAATAAGGGAAATTTGCCGCTCCTGCAACAGGTTTACTTGATGTGTCTAAATTGATTCCCTCATCAATCAACACATGCCCATATATATCAGTCACTCTAAATGTAAATGGGCCTGTACCCATTCCGGAACTAGCTGTAAAGTAGTTATATTCTTGACGCTCAAGCTCTTTATAGTTTCCACTAGCATCTTTATATTCAAGCTTTGCAATTGGATATCTATGATTTCTCACTTGAACCTCTGCCCAATACTGCGACGATGTAGGCTTAAACAAATATGAAATTGGATCAGATGTAGGTAACGGAATAATCTTCCAACTAATATCCATCCTTCCAGTTACTTCTGGCTCAATCACATTAAAAGACTTGCGAGTTAAATCAATATCTCCCTTTGCACCCTCTGGAAGCCTATCCGTAATCAAAACATCAATAACATCCCCATCTTTATCAGTAATTTCAATATATGCGCCGGCAAGACCATTCATATAATCCTCATTATTCATTGCCGCCGTATAATATATACTTTCATAATCATCAAGATTAGCTGCTCCACCGCTCACTCTATCATAAAAAGTACCATCACCAGTATGAACATTTTTGATTGAATACTCACCAGCGTTATAATTCAAAGTAGCCTCAGATGGCTGATTTCCTTCAGGCTCACTTGTGTTACTTGGATCATTTTCTTCACTAGGGTTAACTGTACTTTCTGGATTTGCTGTACTTCCAGCATCTCCACCGTTTTCACCATCATCTGGTTTTATAGTGCTATCTGGATTTGCCGTACTTTCAACATCTCCATTGTTTCCATCATCAGGACTTGCTGTGCTGCTTGTATCTCCAGTATTTGTTCCACTTGAATCTCCTGGATTCGCTGTACTGCTTGCATCTCCAGGGTTTGTTCCGTTGGAATCACCTGGATTTGCTGTACTGCTCGCATTATTGCTTCCACTATTATCAGGTGATATCAAACTAGATACTAAATCCGGATTAAAAGTACTAACAGGCATTCTTATTTCCGTAATAGCGCTAGGTGAAACCGTCGCAACTGGACTTGAGTAACCAGGATTCTGTGAATCACTTCCATTTCCAGCAGACTTAACTCTCACCTTAAAAACTACCTTCTTACCACTAGCGCTAATTGTAAGACGAGTGCTACCTACAGAAACACCTCTTATAACGGAACTCTTACGTCCCTTTTTCAAAACTCGAATAATTCCTTTTTTACTAACTCTACACTTAATCTTACCCTTCAAGGCCTGGTACCTCAAAGTCTTTTTCTTCTTAACCTTAAGAGTAACTTTCTTAATTCTCGCACCCTTAAAATTCTCGCTAAGATCAAGGCTCCCATCACTAGATATCTCTCCAATAGAAACACCGTTTGAAACCTCGCTAACAAGTAAACATCCACACAACCCCAATGCCAAAACAAATCTTTTACCTCTCATAACATTTCTCCTCCACGAACTCTATTTAGCAAAATCAACCCTTTTAACCTCAATGATTAGATAAAAATTCATTTTTTAACTTTTTATCTAATCAAAATTCATTTTCAGCCTCAACTCAAACAAAAATCAAGCCTTTCTCAACCTAAATGATTAGATAAAACTTCATTTTTTAACAATTTATCTAATCAAAATTCATTTTCAGCCTTGACTCAAGCAAAAATCAAGCCTTTCTCAACCAAAATGATTAGATAAAAATTCATTTTTTAACTTTTTATCTAATCAAAAGCATTTTTCAGCCTTGACTCAAACAAAAATCAAGCCTTTCTCAACCAAAATGATTAGATAAAACTTCATTTTTTAACTTTTTATCTAATCAAAATTCATTTTCAACCTTGACTCAAACAAAAATCAAGCCGTTCTCAACCTCAATGATTAGATAAAAACTCATTTTTTAACTTTTTATCTAATCAAAATTCATTTTCAACCTCAACTCAAACAAAAATCAAGCCTTTCTCAACCTCAATGATTAGATAAAAATTCATTTTTTAACTTTTTATCTAATCAAAAGCATTTTTCAGCCTTGACTCAAACAAAAATCAAGCCTTTCTCAACCTCAATGATTAGATAAAAATTCATTTTTTAACTTTTTATCTAATCAAAAGCATTTTTCAACCTTGACTCAAACAAAAATCAAGCCTTTCTCAACCTAAACGATTAGATAAAAATTCATTTTTTAACTTTTTATCTAATCAAAATTCATTTTCAGTCTTGACTCAAACAAAAATCAAGCCGTTCTCAACCAAAATGATTAGATAAAACTTCATTTTTTAACTTTTTATCTAATCAAAAGCATTTTTCAGCCTTAAATCTTCCCAAACCAAACAAAAACCACCACAACTCAAGCCAAAGTCACTCAAAATCTTCCCAAACCAAGCAAAAACCACCACAACTCAAGCCAAAATTAGCTATATTTATCCAAAATCACCCCACCAAAAAAATTATATCACACTACCTCTCCCTTAAAAAGTCAAAACATCAAAAAATGTGCCTTCGGCTAGCAAGTCAATTCATTAAATCAACCTCGCCAAAGGCACACTCATTCTCAATTAAATTCAAATATCATTATTTCTTCTGATATCCCGTTATCATTGTCATAAAAAAGCAAAATACCGTTGCCCACGCAAAAAATTTATGCCACTTCACGAAATCGCCTCCTTCCACGGCCAGGCCCAGCTAGGACTGGGCCCTTGCACTTGCACCAACAGGTCCATCATCCAAACCAAAACCTCAACCTAAAATCAATCTCATCCACGGCCAGGCCCAGAACCAGCCAAGGCCTGTCGCCCACATTTATTTCTTCACCGTCACCTTTAACTTCTGGTATACTCCGTTCTGCGCAAACACATAAACCTCGCAGCTTCCCTTCTTCTTAGCAACAATCTTTCCATTGTTTGCTACGGTTGCGATTTCTTTATCGTTTGACTCATAACGAATTGGACGATGTACATCAACCTTTAATTTCTTAGACTCTTTAACTGCTGTTGCCTTAACCTTAAACTTCTTTCCGGCCTTTGCAAGAGTCACTTTGTTCTTCTTAGCATTTGTCTTAATCTTCTTAAAGTTACAATATTTTCCACCCTTTGTTGTAATATGGATTGTATTTGAAACTCCAAGTAATTTATTTCCTGCATCGAAAGCTGCAATCAAGTATTTATGATATGTTCCCGATGGAAGGGATGTCTGTGTATATGTTGTGTCTGATACACTTGTAATCATCTGATACTGATTAGCCTTACCACACTTAGCACCGTAAATAGTGTAATTTGTAGCATTCTCAGGTTTAATCCAAGTGAGTGTAATTGAATCCTTTGTAACCTTCTTCTGTCTACCAAAAAGGAATCCAAAAGATGTTCCTGCAGGATCATCATCAGTTGTCAAAGCCTTGATAAACTTCTCAACCTGATTCTTTGAAGCCCCTGAATCAAGAGAAGATATAGCCGGCTCAGCTGTTGCTGTACCTATATTAACCGCTGACTTTGTAGGAGACATTGTAACCGTAACTGGAACTGCCGAAGCAATTGGCTGTGTTGTAGGAACAAACACTGGTTCCTCTGTATTTTTAGCTGGTATTAAAGTAGGTTCTTCACTAGGAGCTGGACTTTCATCACTACTCTGACTTTCATCAGAAGGAATATATGGTGATTCCATCGTAAGAACCCTAGAATAGTCAGTATAGAAATCTCCTATTTGATCGCCTCCATACGATTCATTCTGCGAACAAAAGTATCTAGCTCTAAATTCAAGCTTAGTACCCTCTGCAATTGGGTCTTTTTGGAAAGTAAGAGTTCTTAATTCAACACTCATATCTCCACTCTTAATATCCCTTTCACCTTCCATCACTGTCCATTCATCCTCACCTTCAGGTCTCATTTCAACTTCAATATAAAGACTTCCACCTCTGGCTGTAACCTCAGCAAGCCCCTTTTCAAGTTCTTCTGGAACATTTAAATTATATAAAGCATATGGATTATTCTCTTCACTCAACTCATCATAACGAAGATTACTTACATCAGGAGGATCAAGAGTATCTTCAGTATATGGTTCCCATGCACTTGCATCCTTACCGTAGGATGCAGTTTCAGACCAATCAGAATATAGATATGTTGTACTCATTGCAGCTGTTGCTCCTTGTATAGGATATGCAATAACTCCATATCGAGCTCTAGCATAAATAGTATGCTCATTATAATCAATACTTAAATACCCATCAGCAGGGTTTTCATCGGGTTCATTAATTGCATACTGTCCATCCTTAAGCTGTTCCTTAAGGCCAAGCACATAGCCCTTGTCGCTATTTTCAGAAGAACCGTACCAATCATAAAATGAAGAATCAGAAAAATCTCCAAAGATACCTCTCATAATCCAAACATCGTCTGCAGTAGAATTACTAACACTTTCATTTACAGCATCCCAACAAGAAGCATGCAATTCAAGTTCATCTCCATACTCGTCCAGTTTATAACCGTTAGTATCCCAATACTTCGTATAATGCCAACCATTTTCTGGATCATCAATAGCCCAGTCAATCTGTAATACTATAAATATATCAGAAAAGCCACAATCTTCTAACTCCTGTTTTGCTTCCTCCTCAGTATCAAGATTATAATACTTTTCCATAAACTCTACCATTCCACTATCACTATCCTTAGAACATGAATACGTCATAGTCGTAGGTGAATCTGAACCTCCATTCCACTCAAGCGCTGTTCCAGTCGGTGCCATCAATTTAAATGGCAGAGTCTGATTAGCCGTAGCCGCCATAGTATTTTCAAAAGGCGCCACCGAAACTACCATTGCAAGGGAACAAAAACAAGCTATTCCCTTCTTAACCAATTTCTTAAAATTAACATGTTTCTTTTTCATTTTTGCCATAAGCATTAACCTCCTACCTTTTCATCTTGAAAGTCTTATCAATTCCGCGTTCTTGATAATACTTTTCCTTTTCGTTATACATATCTTTATCGGCCATATGCTCAATCTCATCTACCGTCAATTCTTTATTGTCTTTGTTTGATGCATATCCCACTGAAAGAGTGAGTTCATCAGTATAAACACCACGCCACTGACTAGCCTTTTCCTTAATCTCACTTCGTATTACTTCAGGCTCCTCCGTAAACATGATAATAACAAACTCATCTCCGCCAATCCTATAAATCTTACCCTTATTTCCAACTGCAAAGGTAAGGCAATTCGCTGCTCCCTTAATTAGCTCATCTCCAGCAGCATGTCCCTGTGTATCATTAACCTTCTTTAAACCATTAACATCCACAGAAAACATAGCAAAATTCTCGCTCAAACCAGTTTCTTTAAACGAAATCAAATCCTCTTCATAACATCTACGGTTATATAATCTGGTCATCTCATCAGTAAGTGAAATTCTAATAAGATGCTCCTCACGTCTCTTCTCCTCATCAACATTTCGAGTAGTATAAATCACTACATTAGGAATACCATCCTTTGTTGAATCAACCGTAATATACTGCGCTCTAAACCATCCATTAACAACATCAATAAAATCCGCACTTATAATCTTTTTATTAGCAAGTCTCGCCCTGACAGTTGTAATATTCGTAAAGTTCTTAAAATCCTCCAACTGGTCCGGCATAACCTTATCCATCAATTCTTGATTCATGCGTGTATGCGTCTGCGCATCCATATCAATATCATACTTTTTCTGATTCTCATTTCTTAGTGATAGTTCCGTATTATTAACGAAGTCAACTAGATTAACATTTTCATAAATTTCTGCCATTGAATTAAGGATATCCATCTTCTCCTGCATCAATTCCTCACTCTTCATGATAATCGTATACTGCCTGAAAACTTCTTTGAAATACTTAGAAGTCAAATCGACAACAATATAACTCGCAATCACAAGAATAATTGTCTCAATTGTATATCCGCCAATCACATCAATAAAAAACAATTTATAGTTTTTAAAATCACTTCTTAAAGAAAACCCATATGGTGCAGTTACCCAAGCAGTCATACCCATCAAAATATAATTAGTTATTACTGTATAAAAAAATACAAATTTCTCACAAAACAAAAGACTCATTACCGGTGCCAAAAACCACGTCAGCGCAATATTTATATGTGAATATGACATATAAACAATAATACTCTCCAATGCCGTAAGTGCAAACAATCCTGTAACCATAGAACTAGGACATTTTTTATATAAAACAAAATGAATTATTGCCAGCCCTAAAACCATAACTGAAGTGTTAACACATGTCATATATGTAATATCATGAAAATGGCCTGTTTTCACGCCGATTGAAACAGCCGGTCCTGTAATAATAAAAAACCACAACATAACATTTAGATACTTGTTAACTCTAGCCCTATTTGTAATAATAAACTCCCTATAGCCCTTTTTCGACTCTTCATCCATAAACTCCGTACCTCACATATTTTCAAAAATATAGATTCCTTCTCTTAAAACTCGTATTAATTATTTCCCGTCATAGATGAGTAAATTATACTCTATTATATCTGTATGTGTCAATTATTCCTTGTAATATTTTCACTTGAAACATCACCTTCTTTATGTATTTTTTTCTTGCTGTAAACAACTATAATTGATAAATACTATTAAGTTTTTTCTTAATCTTATATGTACAATTTTATACTGAATAAAATCACTTAAATAATACTGTTTTAAACAAAAGATACGCCGGGATGTCATTAATTTGACTAATCCCGGCGTATTGTTTTCTTTAAATAATCTTTATTATAATTATTATATTATTAGTTTTTATTTACTGATCTCTATTATGGCTTAATTAATGTTGGTTTCTTAGGTTCTGATCTCTATCATGGCTTAATTAATGTTGGTTTCTTAGGCTCAACCTTCTTTCCACCCTTACCTGCAGCACCCTTATTAGGAGCCTTCAAGTTTTCTTCCTTAGGAAGCTCTTTATTGTAAAGACCGTTCTGTTCCACATACTTATTTGTAAGCTTAGTTACAAATACTGTTGCGTTATCTTCAGACAAAGATTCAAGCATCTCTAAAACACCTTCATTATCAATGTTTCCAACTGCATCCTTATACTTCTTATGCTTTCTAGAATTTCTAGTATTAAACTCTTTAATCTTATCCAAAGGAACATCCTTATTAAGCTTCTTCTCTTCAACCCTGAGAGTCTTACTATTTCTGGTCATTCCATCAAGGAATAGATATTCAGCCATAACTGACTTAGCAAGCTTATTATACTTATTAATATCATCTAATAAACCATTCGTATATTTAGTTTTTGGATCGTCGTTTTCAACTCCATTGATTTTATTTGATGCATTATCTAAATTAATCTTTTCTGGTTCATTTTCATTAACATCACTTCTAAGGCCTGTATTATCAATTACAAATACATCATCATCTTTATCACTTCTAAGGTTTGTATTATCAATTACAAATTCGTCATCATTATCACTTCTAAGGTTTGTATTATCAATTACAAATTCGTCATCATCTGCTTCAATATTATTCTGACTTTTATTGTTAATAACATTATCATTATCAAATATTTTTTCGGCCATTTCTTCAGGAAGCTTATTATATAAATCAAATAACTTAAATCTAATATAGTCAGCTCTTGACTTAAGTAAGTCCATACGACCATAAACACTCTTACCTAGAATAACATCCTTAGTACTATTACCTTTAGCAACACCTATGAGCTTTTCAACAATATCACTTGGTTCTAGTGAATCAACAAACTTTTTGGTATCCTTATAAAATGAAGCTTTCTTATCCATCTTCTCATCATATTCATTCCACTTAACATCTCTCATATATTTGCTATTATCAATCTTTTCAGTCTTACCACTACGAGAGAATTTATCGAATAGAATACAGTTAATAAGGATATCCTTTCCTTTATCATTGAGTAATGCTACATTTTCATCATCTAAATTTATATTTACATTAGCATTGTTTTCTCCAAGTTCATCATCAAAGTCATCAATGGAAATATTTATATCCCTCAAAACATCCTCTGCCTGATTTCTTCTATACTTAATCTGACCAAAGTTAGTATTTTCATATAATGCTGGACATCTCTTTGCAAATCCCACATTAAGGCCTTCAATGTTTTCTCTGAGCTTATCAACCATCAAACCACCATGACCTTTTGTCACATTATTAAAGGCTTCATCTGTAATGATTTGGGCTTCTCTGTCCCTAATATGATCATTAAACTCTGATTTAAAAGAATCGATTTCATCCTCAGGCTCAACTACAGGAATTGTCTTATCAAGAGAATCCTTCTCTCCTCTAATAGCTTTAACAGAGTTTCTAATTAAGAGGATTTCTGTCATAAGCTCCTTCTTAGCATTATTAATTTCAGACATCTCTCTCTCGAGAACATCCTTTTCTCCTGTTAATCTATTAAGCAAACGTTGAAATGCCTTTTTCTTTCCTGCTTCATCTAAATCATCAAGACCATCATATTCAAACTTTTTCTTTTTACCTTTTTTAGGTTTTTTCCCACCTATTAATGGCTCTTCTAATTCATTATTAAGACCAAGTTGTTCTCTGATATATTCAATCTCTTCTTCCTTTGCTTTTAGAGAAGCTTTAGCTATCTTATCTCTAGATTTGATTTTCTTAGCCACATCCTCCTGGAGAAACTCAATTCTATCCTTTGCATTAGGCATATATCTCTCATAAACCTTAGCATTATTAAATACTCCAACTTCTGATTTCTTGAAGAATTCTTTAAATATATCATCAATTCCTCCACCATGACCACTTTTTGCAGCCTTTAATGTGCTAAGGAATTTATCATTATTATTTTCCAAATAATCCTTAAACTTACTGAAGGCAAAGTTCTCCTTAAACTCATTAACTCTCTCTTCAACCTGTCTTGGTGTAACCATTGTATGAACAAGTCTACTCTTATTACCGCGTTCAGAGTTGGCAATTTCTCTAGCAGCCATAATTCTCAAGAAGTTTAAGTAATACTCTTCTACATTAACAGGATTCTGAACACCATTAATATCTGTTACAAGAATATCCTCATCGTCATCATTTGTAACCTCTTTAACCTTCCTACGAAAGGCTGTTCTCTGAAGATTTTCAATATAAGCAGCGGCTGTCATCTCCTGAGTTGGATTCATATTAACCTGCTTTCTTACCTGTAAATTCTGAAACTGCTCGAAATTTAATGCATGCTCATCAATACCTTCAATATCACCAAGCGCAATTCGATTATCAATTTCATTAACATTCTTTGGAGCATTAATGTTAATCTCATTAATATTATTATCTTTAATATCATTTTCATTAATATTGATCTCATTTCTATTGATCTCAATTTTTTTATTTTTCGGATTATCTTTTATTTCTTCTTTAGATGAAGGCTTAAGCTCTTTAAAATCACCAAGGTTTTCAATTTCAAGACTCCATTCCTTATTAGCCTTTTCAAAATACCTTAAAAATCCGTTAAAAGTGTTTTTTCCTACTTCATCTATAATCCTTTGAGCATTAGACTTACTCTGTCCTGGCTCAACAGATTCTAAGAAATCTCCAAATCCAGTTAATGTATCTAAAGATTCAGAAATTTCATAATCAGATGCATTTAAATTAATAAGTCTAGAGAAACAAACATAAAAATTTTGAATCTCATCAGTAAGGTTTTTATCCTTCTCTTCTTCTCCAATTAGAGTCATAAACTTATCAAGCTGGTTTCTCATAAGCATAATCTCGCCAACTGGAACTCCTTCTCCATTTAAAGTCTTCTTTCTAAAATCTTCAACAGTAATGATTGCCATAATCTTAATCTCCTTTTCTTGTAAATAATGTGTTTTAAATTTATTTATATTGTTTTTTGTTACATAATTATGTTTCTTTTATATTTAATAGATATTTTTCAATATCTATCAATTACCAATTATCTATGCATGCCTCTCGCAGGTTTATTAACCTTAGCTGCGTTTCTTGCCTGCTTACCAATTGAAGCCTCGTGATCACTAACATATTTATTAGTTCTATTCCTAGCAGACTCAACCAGCTTCTTATATCTCTTAGGATCCTTAAGCATTTCAATGAGTTTTGGAGCTTCAGTTAAAGGTTTACCCTTAATCTCTTTTAGTAATTCCTTATCATTTTTAATAAAATCTCCAACTGCTTTTACATACTCTGTTGCACATCCTTCTGCATGTTTTTTTGCACCAAACATACCGAAAACACTTAGGTTAGAAAGGATGTCCATGTTACTAGAATCCATCGTAATTAGCTCAGTCGCAATATTTCTAATTAAATATTCATCAAATGTCTTAGATCTCATTGATTTCTTATTATTTTGATAATACTTATCAGGGTTGTTAATCAAAAGATTTATATCACCTTCTGCAACTCTATACAACTTATCATATCTGCTATCAATCTGAGCAATTTTATTTAAAGTATTAACTCTATCATACTTACAAACATATCTAAATCCTGGACTAGCTGAGAGTTTCGAAACCTTTTCTCTAAATATCTCAGGCTCAGAATTCTTTCTAGTTTCCTCAAGTTTCTTATTAAAATACTTTAACATATCTCTATCAGTTCCTGTATAAGAACTTATTGTATTGATATCTTTCTTACAATAATAAGCAACTGCAAAATCATAAGAAGAAACCTTATTTGTCTTAAGAATATCTAAAGTCTTATTATCATAGTAATCATCAATCTTTAAAGCAATTGAATCCTTAGTATTAACCTTAATCATTCTCATGACATCTTTTCTATAAACCGCTCCAGAACTTTTGTTCTCGATGATATCAGCACCAATTCTTCCGTAAGCTGCTCTCTGCTTCATTCCATCATCATCAAATCCACTTCCAAATGTACTCTTTAATTTACTACTAAGATCTGAACACTTAAGATCAATAAGAGAAAATGGAACATTGTTTTCCTTAACTCCAACAGCAAACTTTTTCTTTGTATCATTAATAGAAGAAATATAAACTCTTCCTCTATCGAGAAGTTTCTTCATTAACTCATATCTCTTAGCACTTTCAGGAGTTTTATGTGAAGTAAACACTGGTTTATGACTCTTAACGTAATTAAAAACCTTAGCCATTAAAACATCCATCTTCTGACCAATCTGTCCGTAAGTCGTATCATTCTCTTTTCTCTTAGCAATAGTGTTTGAACAATCATTTAAGAGTGCAAGAATTTCTTTATAGTCCTTAGGACCTTCAGTGTACTCACTTCCAGCAATGTTTGCCTCTTTATTAACCTGAGCAAACTGGAATTCACTAATGAACTCATTCATATCTTGACCAAAGTCATCAAAGATATAATCTAAGGCAAATCCGTTGCTAATAATATTTTCATTATCAGCTAAGTTCAAATTTCTATATTTATCATAATAATCAATTGCTTCATCATTTAATAAGTCATATTCCCTAAAATTTGCCATACTCAAAATCTCCTTACATTATACATCAAAACTTTTTTTCTTAATGTAGTTTCCTTTGTTTTTTTAACTTTCTTTGTTTTACTGTAGCCATGTTACCATAGCAACAATAACAAAAGTACAACAAAAAATATGTTATAAACAACTTTTTTTAAAAACTTTAAAAAAACATAATTATCTATTAATCTAATTTTAATCTTTCTTCAAAGACTCCTTAATTTAAGGCTGTTAAGATTACACCATCAACAGCAAACAAGGTGTATTCAAGCTTCACTTGCAACATGCGCGCAGCAAGTGGTAAAACACCTCGAATAAGACTTATGTTGTTTGCACCGGTATTTTCAAAACCCCCGCAAGCAATATGAAGCACTTATATAAACAAATTCCTGTTGAAAACGAACATAAAATAAATTATTATAAAAAAGAGAGGTAAAAAACTATGGACGAATTTGAAAAAGTTGAAAAATTAAGACAGAGGGCAAATGTTACATATGAGGAAGCAAGAGATGCCTTAAAGGCTTGCGACGGAGATGTACTCGACGCAATGGTATATTTAGAGAAAGAAGGCAAGGTTGATTCTCCAGAAAGTAGCACTTTTAATACAAACTATGAAGAGCAGACACAGTACCAGGATGTACAGGGTACTGTAGATGAGCAAGAAAAGGAAAACTCAAAGACCTTCGGTCAGAAGTTTAAGCACCTTTGCTCAATTGTCATTGCAAAGCTTCGCGACAACTACATAAAGGTAACAAGACATGAAAATGAAATCATCAAACTCCCACTTTGGGCATTAGTGATTATCTTGCTTTTCGCATGGCAGATTGTATTAGTAGCTTTCATCATCTCCTTATTCCTTGATTGCCACTACACTATTGAAGGAAAAGACAAGATGAATGTAGCAAACGAAGCTATGAACAAAGCAGAAGAAGCCGCTGAATATGTAAAGAACGAGTTTGATAAGTTATAATTAATAGCGGTTTGACAAGTTGCGGGTTTGCGAGGTTTGTCAGGTTGTGATTGGCTGAACTTTGACAAGTTGCGGGTTTGCGAAATTTGTCAGGTTGTAACAACACTAGGGGTTGAGTATTAGATTCAACTTAATTAAATAACTACTAGGAGGGACAAATGATTGTCCCTTCTTTGTATAAAGACACTTGCATAAATTAAAGTTTTGTCTACTATTTATTATCTTATTACTTTATTGGAAACTTTTGGGAGGTAAGTATGGCAGCATACATATTAATTGTAGAGGATGAAGAAAAACTAGCCAGATTCATAGAACTAGAGCTTCTTCATGAAGGCTACAAGGTCGATAAAATCGGAAACGGCAGAGATGCCCTAGATATGGCATTAGAAAAGGACTATGATTTAATCCTTCTAGATATAATGCTTCCTGGACTAAATGGATTAGAAGTATTAAGAAGACTTAGCAAAGAAAAGTCCACGCCTGTAATCCTCCTAACAGCAAGGGATGCTGTGATGGACAAGGTTTCAGGATTAGATGCCGGAGCCGTAGACTATATAACTAAGCCTTTTGCAATTGAAGAATTACTCGCAAGAATCCGAGTAACCCTAAAACTAAGGAAAAGCATGGGCGACAATAGCGAAACTACCTCGCCAGAAAATAAAAACTCCGAAGAAGGTATCTACCATTGGAAGGGACTAACTCTAGACGAAAAGAAGCGTTTAGTAACCTACGACAGTCATGAAATATCTCTAACAAACAGAGAATTCATCATGCTAGAAACCCTACTCATAAATAAGGATATTGTTCTATCAAGGGACACCCTTCTAGAAAGAGTATGCGGTTACGACTACATTGGAGAAACAAATGTTGTTGATGTCTATGTGCGCTACCTCCGTAGCAAAATCGACGATCCCTTCGATGTGAAAATGATTCAAACCGTCCGCGGCGTAGGCTATGTAATAAGAAGTGAGGAAGAATAGGACGAGTTTCGCTCAAATGCCAGTGGGCCATGCAAAGGTTGCCAGTGCTAAATGGCAGATAATTGTCGGCAAATGCTGGTGGGCCAAGCAAAGGTTGCCAGTGCTAAATGGCAGATAATTGTCGGCAAATGCTGGCGGGCCAAGCAAATTATGTATAATAATTTGGCGCAAAAAAGCAGAGAGGATATACTATGGAAAATAATGAAAAGAAGTCACCTACTAAAAAAGTGACTTCCATCACAAGAAAATTACAACTCCATAATTTCTTTATCAAGCTCCGTCTATATATCACGATGGATTTATTTGCGTTCATAATAACCACTGCTCTCTGGCTATACATGCAAGAATCCTTTATAACAGGGGATTTCAAGTGGAATAGAGAGAGACTTTTCAAACTATTTGATAATGATGTAAAGGGCCTATTTTACACAGTTTCAGATAAAAACAAGGTACTAGTTAGAATAAATGCCGATATGTTTCTTTTCAGGCTCTTGATTATAATTGTTGTAATCCTGATTCTACAGATTTTCTTTGGTCTCGTTATCGGTTCCATTATGGAACATTCAAAAATTAAAAAGATACTGAGTCCTATTAATGAGATGGCTTTAAAAGCAGATGAATTAAATAAGATGACTAATTTTTCAGACATAGATAAATATCTGCAACTTAAGGAAGAGATTGACAACTTCCAGCCATACTCCGAAAAACCTCTATCCTTCGGCGATTCGGACCTAGCAGGAATCGAAGCTGCGATAAATAATCTAATAATTCGAATGCGTGAATCATATGAACAGCAATCTCGCTTTGTTAATGATGCATCCCATGAATTAAGAACACCAATAGCCGTAATCAAGGGCTATTCAGACATGCTAAAACGCTGGGGAAGCGAAGATCCACAGGTTCTAAATGAAGCAATAGAGGCAATTTCAAATGAAATCGACCATATGAATATCTTAGTCGAGCAACTCCTCTTCCTCGCAAGAGGCGATAGTGGAAGGACCACACTAAACTTAGAAGAAGTTTCAGTAATCAAACTAACTCAAGAAATCTATGAAGAATCATTTATGATAGATGAGACTCATCCATATAAATTTAAAAGTAAGGATGATGAAATTCAGGTATCCGCAGACTATGCACTACTAAAACAGGCCGTTCGTATCTTAGTTGATAACGCTGCCAAATACACTAAAGAAGGCGATGAAATCCTTCTCTCCTGCGGAAAAACAGATAAAAACGAACCATACATCCAGGTTCAAGACAGCGGAATCGGAATGCAAGAATCCGATGTATCACATATGTTCGATAGGTTCTACAGAGCCGACGAAGCCCGCAACTACAAAGGAACCGGCCTTGGTCTATCAATCGCCAAATGGATAGTTGACCGCCACAGCGGCCACTTCGAAATACTATCCCGAACAGACCTCGGAACAAGAATAAGAATAGTATTACCAACCAATTTAAGCGAAATAAATCAAGAAGAAACACAAAAAGCATAGGACC
>JAILNN010000039.1 GCA_024691565.1 Lachnospiraceae bacterium
AATAGACCAATTTCTTTACACTCATCGGCACTAATTGAATTTCCAAGCATTCCAGCCACACATAATTTATCAACATTTTCAGGTTTTTCGTCAACTTTATCCAGTAAAATCTTAATTCCTGCACAAATCGCAGCCTTAGCAAGTTGAATTTCTCTAACATCATCCTGAGTGACAAAAATGTTCTTAACTTTCCTGCTAGTACCATTATATACCATTCCATTTTTAACGCAAGAATCATTTTTAATGCCCGATGTATTTTTGCTTTCTGCCCCCGTTTGACCGCAAAGCAGAAAAGCAGTCTTACCGCGATAATCATACAGCCTATCAGCAAGAAATGGATATGCAGAATCCTCAGCTTCAGCACTACTAACCATATATCCATCAGGTGTAATAATTCCATAGCGAACCAATTGACTCACAATATCAATATACCCCGCCGCGCAAATTCCTTTAAGGTCCTCGCCCTCAATCATATCAATAAAAATCGCATCATTCATAGGAGCAAAGCGAACCATATTGCAAGCGCCAGCACCGGCTCTCATTCCAAAAGCAGTAGAACTGCCCTCAAATGCAGGTCCCGCGGCAACGCTAGTAGCATAAATCTTATCACCCTTTTTCAAAAAAACTTCCGCGTTAGTTCCTATATCAACAAGGACGCAAGTCCCCTCTTCATTGTAAAGTTCACAGTCGCACATAGAAGAAAGTGCATCACTGCCAACATGTGCATATACTCCAGGAAGCACAAAAATAAGCATCTCCGGGAATTCTGTAAGTCCAATAAATTTTCCTCTCGTTCTAACGCTGCCCTCATAATCCGGCTTAAAAGGTGCATGAGCCAAATTACTAACATCTCTATCCAAAAACAGATGGCACATTGTCGTGTTTCCAACGACACTAACCGCCTGCAAATTATATTCATAATCCCCAAATTTTTCTTTAATCTCATCAATGCAATCATTAAGCATTTCAGAAATCTGAGCGCAAATCATTGCATGAAGTCTATCCTGCTTACCATTGATACAATGCATAAGCCTCATCATCACATCCGCCCCCATAATAGTCTGGCGGTTTTTCTCAGATGCGAGCGCAACACACATCCCGCTCTTAACTTCTTTTTCCTCAAATACCTGTCTAAATTTTTTTGGAATATGACAAAGATAAACTTCCATCGCAACACAGGTCGTTCCAATATCAATCCCTGCCATCAATTGAATCTTCTCATCCCCTTGAATTTCTTCACTTTCAGCGTCTCCCTCAAGCGCCTCTCCATTATCGACTTTAATAGCGCCCACTGGTTCCTCACCGTTATCGACTTTAACAGCGCCCACAGGTTCCTCACCGTTATCGACTTTAATACCGCCCACTAGCAACTCACCGTAACCTTCGGTAACAAGATTCTCTTCTTTATAAATCTCTGAAAAATCCCTCGTAGCATTTTTAGCTAATTCGTTCTTGCTAGATTTAATAAAAATCATAATATCACCCACAAAAAATAATAAAGGGAACTGACTTAACAGTTCCCTGTTTTAATTCTCATTTTTAATTATGCGTTTTTGTGATTCTATTTCGCGTAATCTGTAACTCTGGATTCTCTGATTACATTTACTTTTATCTGTCCAGGATATTTAAGTTCTTCTTCAATTCTCTTAGAAATATCCCTAGCCATTATAATCATATCATCATCACTTACCTTCTCAGGAACGACCATAACTCTAAGTTCACGACCTGCCTGAATAGCAAATGACTTATCAACACCCTTGAAACTATTGGAAATATCTTCAAGTTGCTTTAATCTGTTTGTATATGTTTCTAATGTTTCTCTTCTAGCGCCTGGACGAGCAGCAGAAATTGTATCTGCAGCCTGAACAATTACAGCCACAAGAGATTTTGGTTCAACATCGCCGTGGTGAGCCTCCACCGCATTTATGATTACCTCTGATTCTTTGTATTTTCTACAAAGTTCCGTACCTATCTGTACGTGAGTTCCTTCCATTTCCTGATCAATTGATTTACCAATATCATGAAGTAAACCTGCTCTCTTAGCCGTTCTAACATCGACACCAACTTCAGATGCAAGAAGACCTGCAAGATGAGCAACTTCAATAGAATGCTTAAGTCCGTTTTGACCATAACTGGTTCTGAATTTCATCCTACCCAGTAGCTTAATAAGTTCTGGATGAAGTCCCTGCACACCAACTTCAAGACATGCAGCCTCTCCTTCCTCACGAATCATAGATTCAACTTCTACCTTAGCCTTATCAACCGTCTCCTCAATTCTAGCTGGATGAATACGTCCATCCACAATAAGCTTTTCAAGGGCGATTCTCGCAACTTCACGTCTCACGCCATCAAAAGCAGAAAGCACGACTGCCTCTGGTGTATCATCGACAATCAAACTAACTCCTGTAAGAGTCTCGAGTGCACGAATATTCCTTCCCTCACGACCGATTATTCGGCCCTTCATGTCATCATTAGGAAGCTGAACAACGGAAATTGTAGATTCCGCAAAATGGTCTGCTGCGCAACGCTGAATAGCATCAACAACATATCCCCTGGCTCTCTTATCAGCTTCATCTTTAGCTCTGCGTTCTTCTTCTTTAATCATGACCGCAGTATCATGTTTAACATCTTCTTCAACAGATTTAAGCAAGAATTCCCTTGCTTGTTCACGGGTAAGCTCAGAAATTTTTTCAAGCTCTTTCAAGTGACTATTCTTGAGTACTTCAACTTCTTTTAACTTTTTATCATACTCAGCTTCTTTAGCACTTAAACGATTCTCTTTTTTCTCAATAGCTTCCGTTTTCTTATCCAGAGCTTCTTCCTTCGATAAAACACGTTTTTCATATCGCTGTATCTCAGCACGTCTCTCCTTGGATTCACGCTCTATCTCATTCTTATTCTTAAGAGCTTCCTCCTTAGCTTCCAAAAGTGCTTCACGTTTCTTGTTTTCGGCTGTCTTAAGAGCTTCATCAATAATCTTTCTAGATCTTGTTTCAGCATCACCGATTTTCTTATTCTCTGATTCAATATAACGCTCTACAGCCTTCTTAGAAGAAATAATGGCTGTAACGATACAGGCGATTACAATCACAACAACAGCTATAATTGAAACAATTATAGTATTTGTCATCGAAAAATGAACCTCCTGAAAAATTTATATTGCAAAATGCAAAAATATTGCTAAAAATACAATACTCTCACACTATCACAACCACTTAATTTTATACGCTTTGCAACCAGTTGTCAAGTGTTGATTATACAGCAACTTAATTGTTTTCATAACCAACCAACTGGCGCATAGCAATATTTGTTTTTTTATTAACCAACTGGTGCATATCTATGTTTATTTTTTTTATTAACCAACTGGTGCATATCTATATTTTTTAACCAACCAACTGGCTCACAGCAATCTATGTTTTTTATTAACCAACTGGTGCATACTTAGTTCTAATAACAGGAAGAGCCTTAATCTCGCGATAATAATTTTCCTGCCAATCCTCACCCTGAGAAGGATCATTCTCACCTGATGCAGGTGGTGCAAATACCTTAAGTGTAAGGTCTTCCTCCCCATGAAGTGGATTCTGGAAGAATGCACTCATAAGGTCAATACACTTAACTCCAGGTGCCTTATAGAACCAATAATCATTAATCTCAAGCATAAGATTCTCATTGATAAGATTCTCATCCTCAAAATAAGCCTCACAGAAAACAGGTGATTTTTCAAAATGAAGACTAATAGCAAGTCCATCAGCATCCTCAGAACCACCCCAACGAAGAGTAGCTGGAAGTTCTGTCTTATCACCAATTGTCATCTTAGGCTCAAAGAACTCATCATGCATAATATCTTTATATGTATCAAATACTGGCTGACGAATTCCAACATCCTTATTATTAGGATCCTCGATTTCAAGACCAAGACGACCTCTATCTCTAAACTGATACATTGTAAATCCAGAAAGCCATCTCTGCTTATCAGCTTTAAGCATATTACAAAACTCCTTAACCATATCAGCCTGCTTATAAGCACCAGTAACATCACCATCAGCGTTCATCTCAGAAAGAACCATAGGTCTCTCAACACCACCATTAATCAATGTATAACGCTCATAGCTTCTCTTGCAAAGCTCATAAACTTCCTTAACTTCCTTAGAAAAATAAGTCTCAGTATTAAAATACTTCTCTTCAGAAGCATAAGCCTCATTAACATCATTACAAACATCATAAGGCCAACCCCAATGAAGTGTTAAATAACGGTCAACGGAAACGATGTCTGCAGCCTTACTAGCCTCAGCAAAAACATCCTCCATAGCCATCTTCTCTTCACCAAGTTCAGAACATCCATCAAGACAAATAATAACCTTAACATTAGGTGCAGTCTTATGAATAATCTCACAACAATGCTTAAAGAACGCAGCAACTTCCGGATAATCAGCACGCTTGTTAAAAGAGAACCAATCTCCAGTAGCCTCATGATTAATTCTAAGCATAACACGACCAAAAGTACTCAAATCCTTAGCAATAGCCTCGATATGGTCATCTGTAAGTTTAGGATCAATAGTAAGAGTCAAAAGAACATCCTGTCCATGACGTCTAACATCTCTCATATAATTAAAAGGTTCATCCTCAAGATTACCATTAAGACCACCCTTATATGTATAATAATCATCATAAGGATAATCCCATTGGAACTTAACATCATCACTAGCATGAACAACACTAGCTCTTCCTGGCCATCCCTCATCGTTTGGATAATAGCAATACATAAGGCTAACTGCTCTATGTGGTCTACCAAGAGTCTGCAAGATATAATCCTGATTTACATACTCGCCTCTCTCGCTACCATCACCTATATCCAAAGCACAATTAGCAGGTCCCATATGAACCTTAAAAGTTTTTAAATTTCCCATAAAAGCCTCCTGTTTTTATCATAAATTATACAAAACGTATACTAAATCTCAAAATACGCACAGTCAAAATCATTTTAACCTAGATTTGATTATTTTTCAATATAATTTTATACAGCACAAAACCCATGATTTTATACAGCACAAAACCCATAATTTTATTCAGCACAAATCCCCCACAAAAATAAGCTCCTCAATTCCACCATTTTCCTATTCACAATTTTCCCTATCCGCCATTTTTCTATTTCTGGATATGATAGCCGCCATCAGCAAAAACATTGGTACCAGTCATATAATTTGACATATCAGACAAAAGGAACATAACAACTGACGCAATATCCTCTGGTACTCCAACTCTTCCACATGGAATAAGTTCCTCAGACTGCTTTTTAATCTCAGGATTATCAAATGAAGCCTTAGTCATTCCAGTATATATAAATCCTGGAGCAACAGCATTCACCTGAATATTAAATGGTGCAAGGTCAAGTGCCATCGCCGAAGTAAGCGAAACAATCGCCCCTTTAGATGCTGCATAATCAGCCATATTTCCCCTAAAAATAGTCGAACGAATACAACTAATATTAACAATCTTTCCATTTTTCTTAGGAATCATTATCTTCGAAATATATTTAGACATAACGAAAGCCCCAACTGTATTCACATTAAGAATTCTTTGAAAATCAGCAGTATCCATATCAAAGAAAGGCTTACTATTCCCCCACACACCAGCAGCATTTACAAGACCATCAACTCTTCCAAATTCCTGCACAATCTTCTCAGTGCTTGTCTCAACCATTTCTTCATCCACAACACTACCTTGAAAGTGCCTATAATTAGCATGTTCCACGCAACCCTCATTTACATCAAAGCCACATACAACCGCTCCATTATTTAATAGCATCTCAGCACAGCTCTTACCCATACCAGAACTAGCCCCCGTAACCACAACAACTTTCCCATCAAAATTCATAACTCCACATCTCCTTTTAAAATATAATATTTCAGTTTCAGTAATGTTCCAAACTCAAATTCCATTTTGTTTCAAATGCACCTCAAATCAAGTTCAGTTGCTTTTCAAATCAAGTTAATTCCCATTCTACCATACCAACATAAACAATTCCTATAATAAATTGACTCAATTTCCAAAAACTTCATTCTGAGTCAACGAATTTTTCTCTCATACCCTCCAAGCGTTGACTCATTTTCTAAAAACTTCATTCTGAGTCAACACCCAGGTTCCCAAAGATAAGATTCTGTTGACTCATTTTCTAAAAACTCAAATCTGAGTCAACACCCAAGTTCCAAAAAACAAGATTCTGTTGACTCATTTTCTAAAAACTCTAATCTGAGTTTACTATCCAAAAAACCAAATCCTAAAAACAAATCCTAAAACCAAACCAATCTCATCCAACCCAAAACCTAAATAAACGATACAAACACATTTCCCTGCTCTTTAAACAAATCATAAGCCGAATCTAGGGAGGCAGTTTTATCTGAATCTGATTCTGGGTCATACCAGGTGATGGTA
>JAILNN010000050.1 GCA_024691565.1 Lachnospiraceae bacterium
GAGAATAAGAGAGGAAGCTTTTCTGGCAAGCTAGGGTTTGTTTTGTCAGCTGCTGGAGCTTCGGTTGGTTTGGGAAATATTTGGCGATTTCCATATTTATGTGCATCGTATGGTGGTGGAATTTTTCTGATTATTTATTTGGTTTTGGCTCATACATTTGGCTATACAATGATTATGGCTGAAACATCGATTGGAAGGATGTCTAAAAAAAGTCCAGTTGGAGCTTACAGCTATTTTTCTGATAAGAAGATTGTTAAGGCTGGTGGTTGGATTAATGCAATTATTCCGCTCTTGATTGTGCCTTATTATTCAGTTATTGGTGGTTGGGTAATTAGATATCTTGTTGAATATATTGTTAATGGTACCGAGAAGGTTACGGATGAGGCTTTCTTTGGAAACTTTATTTCAAGTAATTCTCAGCCAGAAATATACTTTATTATCTTTGCACTTATGACCATGGTTGTTATCTTTATTGGTGTAGAGAATGGAATTGAAAAGGTGTCTAAATTCATGATGCCGATTCTTGTTGTTTTGGCTGTTATTATTTCAATTTATTCAGTTACTAGACCGGGAGCAATTGAAGGTGTTAAGTATATGTTTATACCTAACTTTAAGAATTTTAGCTTTATGACGGTTGTTACGGCCATGGGACAGATGTTTTATTCATTGTCTATTGCGATGGGAATCCTTATTACATTTGGTTCTTACATGAAGAGGGATGTTTCGATTGAGGGTACAACTAATCAAGTTGTTTTCTTTGATTCGTTGATTGCTATTATGGCAGCGCTTATGATTATTCCTTCGGTGTTTGCGTTTAGTTCTTCGCAGGAAACTACTTTGAATGCTGGTCCTTCACTTATGTTTATCACAATGCCTAATATTTTCAATAGCATGGGTATTGGTAGAATTATTGCAGTTCTTTTCTTCTCACTTGTTTTGATGGCTGCGCTTACATCTTCAATTGCGCTTGCTGAAAGTGCAGTTGCTACTATTGATGATCAGCTTAAGTTTGGTAGGAAGAAGAGTACTGTTATTGTTGGTGTGATTATAATTGTTCTTGGTTCACTTTCTGCTTTAGGCTATGGTGCGCTTGGAAATGTTAAGATAATTGGAATGCAGTTCCTTGATTTCTTTGATTTCCTCACTAACTCTGTGATGATGCCTATTGCAGCCTTTGCTAGCTGTCTTCTTGTTACAGTGGTAATTAAGAGAGCTAAGGTTGCTGAGGAAATTTGCAGTGAAGGAAATCAATTTAAGGGTAAACCATTATTTAATTTCATGATTAAGTATGTTTGCCCACTCTTTGTTATTGTTATTTTGATTTCTTCGGTTGCTAATGCGTTTGGATGGATTAAGATGTAAAAATTTAGATTATTTATATATGATGGTTTAAGACTAATACTAAGAGACTTATAAGGAGAAAAAAATGAGTGATTCAAAAGAGACAGTTGTTTCAAATGAGGGAAATGAGAATAATACTAATCAATCAACCCACAAGTCAAAGGGCGGTTTTAGTGGACAAATCGGCTTTGTTTTAGCTGCCGCAGGTAGTGCAGTTGGTGTTGGAAATCTTTGGCGTTTCCCTTATCTCGCAGCTAAAGATGGTGGTGGAGTTTTCATATTTATTTATTTGGTTCTTGTTGTTACCTTTGGTTTTACACTTCTTACTTCCGATATTGCACTCGGAAGAAAGACTGGAAAAAGTTCAATTTATGCATATGCTGAGTTAAATAAGAAGTGGAAATTCCTTGGTGTTTTAACATTTATTGTTCCTGTTTTAATTATGACCTATTATGCAGTTATTGGTGGTTGGATTACCAAGTATATGGTTGTTTTTATGAGAGGACAACACAAGGCGGCAGCAGGAGATAGTTTCTTTACTGACTTTATTACTTCGCCAGTGTCACCAGTTATTTTTGGATTGTTATTTATGGTTATTACAACCATTATCGTTTACAACGGTGTTCAGGGAGGAATTGAGAGATGCTCCAGGTTTATTATGCCTATACTTTTACTTCTTATTATCGGAATCTCAATTTATTCTCTGACATTAAAGCATACTGATGATAACGGGGTTACTAGAACAGGTATGGAAGGATTACTTGTTTACTTAAAACCTGATTTTACAGGTATGACAGTTAAGAGATTCTTCCAGATACTCTTAGATGCAATGAGTCAGCTTTTCTTCTCTTTAAGCGTTTCAATGGGAATTATGATTACCTATGGTTCATATGTTAAGAAGGATGTTAACCTTAATAAATCGATTAACCAGATTGAGTTTTTTGATACGGGAGTTGCACTTCTTGCTGGACTTATGATTATTCCTGCAGTTTATTGCTTTTCTGGTATTGATGGAATGAATGCTGGACCATCACTTATGTTTATTTCTCTTCCTAAGACATTTAGTGCTATGGGAAGAATTGGTCAGTTTGTTGGTTTGTTATTCTTTATTATGGCGGTTTTTGCCGCTTTAACATCTTGTATTTCAGTCCTTGAAACAGTAGTTGCTAACTGTATGGAAATTTTCCATACAAGCAGAAAGAAGACTACTTTGATTGCTGGTATTTTTTATGGGGGAATGACAGCAGTTGTTGCTCTTGGATATAGTATCTTCTACTTTGAAGTTAAACTTCCTAATGGAAGTGTTGGAACGCTATTAGATATTATGGACTATATTAGTAACAGCTTCTTAATGCCTTTGATTTCATTACTTTCAAGTATTTTAATTGGTTGGATTGTTGGACCTAAGGTTATTGTTGATGAGGTTGAGTCAACAGGAGATAAGTTTACTAGAAAACATTTGTTTGTGTTTATGATTAAGTATGTTGTTCCTGTTATCATGTTTGTGTTATTCCTTGTATCTACAGGTATTTTAGATTTGTTTTTTAAGAAATAAGAAGACTTTGATATTTAAGGATGATTTTGATATTTGAATATAATTTTGATTTTTAGAATAACAAAAAAGATCCCTTCCAACTAGAATTGGAAGGGATTTTATTGTTTTAGTATATAGTTTTTATAGTGAAACTATTCTTTCGATAGTAGCAGCAACATCAGCGTCTGAAAGATTTCCAGATGCGATTTCTGTCATGGAGCGATTGATTTCTTTGTAGGCTTCAATCTTTTTCTTTAATGCCTGCTGTTTAGTGAGAATTACCTCGTGGAACTGCTTATATTCTTCACTTTCAACGGTTTCAACTTCTTCTTTATTATGGTTGAATTTCTGAAGTGAAGTTAAGCTAATGTTGTTAGTAGTAATAGCAGTTTGCTTCTTGATTTCAAACCTGTCAGATTCCTGTTGAACATCATGATTTTTTTCACGAATATAGTCAAGTCCTGGAATAAGGCCTTTCATCTTAAATCTTCCTGCACTAGCTTGTTTCTCTTCAGCTGTGGTAACAGCGTTAGCATATCTAGTAACCTTTTCTTTGAGCTTTTTCTCTGTATAGTTAATATGCTTCATTCTTGTAGCATTAACTACATCATAAATCTCTGACATAATATTAAAATAACTTTGTTCAATGTCTTCAACAAGGCTTGCATCTGAGACAACAGCATTTCCGTCAGTATTCTTAAGTCCTTCGAGTTTAAGGAGTTGACTGATAATTTCGTTTGTCTCGCTTATAATCTGGAATGAAACTTCACCTCTTTTTGCGATAGCCTTAAAAACTGGATCAGTTTGATAATTTGCAATTAAAAGCTGTCTAGCTTTTGTTACTTCTTCGTTGAGATTATAAGGAAGCATCTTATTCTGACCAGCTACAACAAAGGAGAGAGTCATGTCTCTGATAATCTGGCAACAGTCGGAGATGAATAGGAGAAATTTCTGTTGAATCTTAGCATTTGCATGCTTTGTGAGATACAAATCAAATTCGCTCTTTGTCTTACCGATTATTCTTTCGATTCTTGAAGCCATGCTTTTTCTATCGAGAAGGGCTTTCTCAATTGGTGCTTTTGCGGCTTCTTCTGAATCATAAACCTTTTCAGATTCTTTTTGATTGATAAGGACGCTTACAATCCATTCCTCATAGATACCTTGAATTTCAGCCTTTTGCTGACTTAAAAACTCAGTACAGTCATCCATTCCATAGGTTCTTTGAGTCATATTTATGTTTTGACGTCCACTATTTGTTGCTCCGAAAAAACCAGAAAATAGCATATTATCAACTCTGTAGGTTATTGGTATGCTGATTGACATATATTCTTTGGTGAATTCGGTATCAATATCGACTTCGGTTCCGATTTTTGAAATGCTTAATAATTCTTCTTTAGTCATATCAAACTCCCTCCCCAATGCGTTTCTTTGTTTCTTCAATTTCAGCGTTTAAATCATCAATGCTTTTTGTGTATTCCTGGAAACGTTTGAAAATAGCAGTGCATTCCATGATCCTTTTATTTAAGAGGCTTTCTCTCTTAGTTTCAAGGTCAGTAATTCTTTTCTTGATATATTCAATGTTTTCATCGATTGGTTTGAGTTTAAGCTCAAGATCTTTAGCATTGAGTTTTCCGCTCATAAATTGATCATTAACGATAGAAATCTGCTGTTCTTCAAAGCCTGTAAGACTTTCAACATTTTTATCGATGTTTATGTCAATGTTTTTGATATCTTCAGTATAGTTATTGGCAACATCTTTAAGATCCAATTCAAAGCTCTTTGCGAGACGTTGCTGTTCTTCTTTGAGACTAGCTAAACGAGTTTGTTTATCTTTAAGAAGGTCAGCTAATTCTTCAGCTACGGTTTCTACATTATTTTCATCCATCACACTATCTCCTTTCTTGATACAGTACATAGTTAAGCCTTATTATACAAAATTTTTTTCTATTTAACTACATTTTTTTTAAAAATTAGTAAAAAAAATTGAATTTTTTTGGTAATTGGCATAATTGGTAGCTTTTTTGTCATAATTATTCATGAAATTAGGTGATTTTTTACTTAGTTTTCTTTTCGTGGTAGCTCTTTTCGGTGTTTACAGACCAGATATTTGATTTATCCTTTTTATTACTAAGGATATTATCAACTGCTTCAAAGGCTGTTGCCATTGAATGGTCCATGTTGTTATAGCGATGTTGGCCGTTTCTACCTATGCAATATAAGTTATCGTGTGTATCTAGCCAAGAGATGAGAGTATCAATTTCTGAGTAGGTATCGAAGTAAGCTGGATAAGCCTTCTTTACACGTTCTCTATGGGCTTTTGTAATCTTTGTTGTCTTATCGATTATTCCCATCGAATAAAGTTCCCTAACAGCCTTTTTAACAGTTTCTTTAGCTGTCATATTCCAGAATTCATCACCTTCGTCACAGAAGTATTCAAGACCAATCCAAACATGGTTTTCTGGGTCTTCAACCATGTAAGGAGACCAGTTATTAAAAATCTGTATACGACCAAGTTTTACATGTGTATCCTGAACATAAATCCAGCAGTCAGGAACAATGTTTCCAAGGGTTGGAATAGATGTCTTATTCTTAAGGTTTAACTTGTTTAATTCAAGTCCAACTGTGACGAAATCTCTGTATGGGAGACCGTTTGCAATTTCTTTAACTGTGGAAGTGGAGTCGTTCATTCCATTTACAAGGTCTTTTAAAGGCATTGAAGAGAGAACGATATCTGCTTCAAGTTCGAAAGTCTTCCCATCCTTGACATATTCTATACGATTGATTGAATTTGAATTTTCGCCATTTGTATAAAGGTTTGTAACCTTAGCATTTGTTATGATGTGAGCCCCATTGTTTTCAGCATTTTTGGCTACAGTTTCCCAAAGCTGACCTGGACCATATTTTGGATAGTAGAATTCTTCGATTAGTGAGGTTTCTACTTCTCGGTTTTTGTTGTTTGGAAGAATTTTACTAATTACATCCTTGATTACAGCTATAATTGAAAGCCCTTTAACTCTTTGAGCTCCCCAGTCTGCTGAGATTTCTCGTGGGTGACGTCCCCAAAGTTTTTCTGTGTATCCCTCAAAAAACATTGAGTAAAGCTTTTTACCAAAACGATTGATATAAAAGTTTTCGAGAGAGGTTTCAGGGAGCCGATTCACTACGCTAAAGAGGTAACTAAAGCCTGCTTCAATAGTAGTAATAAAGCCCATGTTTTTTATTGTATCCCACTTAAGACTTACAGGATAATCGAAGAATTTTTTCTTGTAGTAGATTCTTGATACCCTCTGTCTTTTAAGCATTACAATGTCTTCTTTATTTGGATCTGGTCCATCTGTACTAAGTTCCTTTTCTCTATTTAATTTGATATCATCGAAAGATGGACTTCCCTGAAGTGGCATTAAATCGAACCACCATTTCATTACCCTATCGTCTTTTGAGAAAAATCTGTGACCGCCGATATCCATGCGGTTTCTGCTTGTTTTAACAGTACGGCTTATTCCACCAAAAGTGCTACTTTCTTCTAAAATTGTGATTTCAAATTCTTCATTTGATTTTAATAGTTCTGTTGCTGCGGTAAGTCCTGCAGGACCACCACCGATAATTATTACTTTTTGCATTTGTGTCTCCTTGTCATTATCTATGGATTATAAAAAACAGTATCGATAGGAAGCTATATACGGAAATAATAATACCAATAGCAATTGTCATAATTGTTGTATAATTATATTTGGTTGTTTTTCCATCCCTGGATTCTTGATTATTATCGTTATCTTTTTTTGAATTTTTATTATTGTTTTTTTTATCTATATCATTTGTTTCGACTGTATTTTCGGGTTTTTTTGTGGTTATAGAAACATCAATATTGTTTGGAATGTAAGAGTTATTAAGAAGGCATAATCCCATTCCAATATAGTAGGCTCCGCAGAGTGGAATTTGAAGCAAATACCTAAAGTCCATTGTGCATCCGAAAGGATAGCTATAGTTAAAAGAGTAGTACATTCCCATTGATATAAGGAAGATGATTGCCATTCCAAATCTCTGTACGAAGGAGAGTTGCTTACCCTTTATCATCACATAAATTGCAGCTGCAAAGGTGATTACAAGTATGATTAATGTAAATGAAACCATCAACTTGGCTATTATATCCATGTTGAAAAACTGAAATTCGCCAAATAGAGAGCCTCTTATTAAATAAGCTGATATATTATAATCTTCAAAAGCATTGTTGTATGGAGATGCTTTTAAAAAGGAGAAGGGAAGTTTAATGAACCTGTCAAAAAAAGGAATATCTCCACAATATAGCTCATTTGCAGTCAAACCATCGATTCGTTGAACATAGTTAAGTGGTTGATTAAATTTGACTAAATTTCTAATTGGGTACCAAAGGCCTAGAGGTGCACAGACAGCCATAAAAATCACATATTGGATAAAGGTTTCTTTAAAATGCTTTTCTTTGAAGGACTTGATTAGAACATAGATCATTAGGGCGCCTATTGGAAAAACTATTGTTACTACAGATAATTTGGTACTCATTCCTAAGCCGATAGCAATTGCAACACCGATTAAGGATTTTAAAGTTCTATTATTATACCATTTAAGTGCATAATAAATTGCCATTACCATAAACATGAAAGCAAGACCGTCATTATTTAAGCGTCCTGTTGCAAGATAGTAGTTTGGTAAAAATGCAAGAAGCGCCATAGGTAAAACCTGGTATTTTTTATTAACATTAAGTTCATCTAAAATATTCTGCATAAATAAGAGTGATATGCAGGATGCAATACAAGGTACAATTTTAGTCATTTCCTTCATTGAATCAAAGTCGGTCACATGAAAGATTTTTTCATGGATACCTAGTACTAAAGCACACAATGCATGAAACAAAGGTGGGTGATAGAACTGATGAAAATTGGAGTCCGGCAGTGAATGCAATGAGTAAATATAGTAAATGTAGTTAAAATGACCTGCCGAATCAAGATTGAAATCTCCCGCATCATGAGATCTTGTATACACAGAAGTGTAGATTGTATAGCCTATTCGCATGACTAAGCCAGCAAAAATAATGAGCTTTACAGCTAAATCAGGAGTCATTTCCTTTTTTATTGTTTTATAAATTGAATAGCAAAATGTTAGAACTAGAATAGTAAACATTGCAAAACTAGTTCTATATATATCGTTCATTATCTGAAAATAATTGGCAGCTAACAAAAAGAAAATTACAGCTATGGGGCTGATAACATACCAAAAATTAATTTTTTTCATCTTTTCCATTTTGTGTCTCCTAAAATAAATATAATCGACAGTATTATAGCATATATAAGCATAATATTAAATATATTATTAAATGTTTTTTGACTTAATTTTAGAGTTGCAATATGCTTACTAAAGTAGTATAATCTGCCTTGTGTTTAAGTAAATATTGTTTTTATTAGTTCTTCGGGGCAGGGTGAGATTCCCTACCGGCGGTATAGCCCGCGAGCCTTTTTGGTTGATTTGGTGAGATTCCAAAGCCGACAGTATAGTCTGGATGGTAGAAGGATGTTTTTTTATGTTGAATTTTTTGCCCCGATTTTTGTCGGGGCTTTTTTTCACTCAGTTGACTAGGTTTTGCTGAAAACTGGTTTGGAGGATTTAATTTGGAAGAAAAATATATGAGGCTTGCAATTTCTCTTGCAAAGCTTGGTGAGGGAAGAGTTAACCCAAATCCTTTAGTGGGAGCTGTTATTGTTAAGGATGGCTATATTGTTGGGATGGGCTTCCATGAAAAATATGGTGAATTACATGCTGAAAGAAATGCGATTAAAAGCATTTATGAGGGTATTAATCCAATTATTTATGAGAAGATTGATTTGAATGGATTTAGGCTTAATTTACAGCAAGAGGATAGCCTTAAAGGAGCCGATATTTATG
>JAILNN010000173.1 GCA_024691565.1 Lachnospiraceae bacterium
ATTGCACGAACTAGAACGCTTGAAAATTTCTCTATTCCTATGAAATTGATTTCAGGATTTTGTTTTGCCATTTCTAAGATGAACTGACCTTTTCCCATTCCGATTTCAATATGGATTGGATTATCATTTTTAAAAATCAGGGAATTCCAATTGCCTGCATAGTCTGATGCGTTGGCAGAATCAGCCTGAATTGTATTAACGTGTCTTTCAATTTTTTCGGTTGAACCCTTTACATGTTTAAGACGCATTGTATCCTCCTTATAATTCAAATTCTGCATATGAAAATATTTATGCAGAATTGTATCTCATGCAAGAAATTAAGCGCCTGCATAGATACAAACAGATTGCAGATTATTGTAAACTGTGTTACAATTTTTTTCAAGTTATGATTTCGTTTATTTCTTATAAAAAGGGATCATTTTCAAGAATGTTTTTGAGAATGATTTGAGTTTCAACAAAGTATAGTTTTAAAGAATCATTTTCTAGAACACCTTTGAGAATGATTTGAGATTTAACAAAGTATTGTTACAAATTTTTAAATGAGTATTGGAGGATGAAAAAGATGGGATTTTTTTCTGGAACAAAGAATATGCTTAAAAGACCTGGCAACATTGCTCAGTTCAATGAGATTGAGAGCATTATCGGAGAGTATCGTAGAAGCGAAGATGAGAAGAAGGTAGTGTTGGATACCGATTACAATGAAATGTCTGAAGTAATGGTTTTCACACCTGAGTTATTTTATAATTTGGAAACTAGTTTTCCTGCAATGGCTCAGGCTTTTCCAACTTATGATTGTGAGATTAAGGTAGTTAGTGCTGATACCTTTGATGCAGCTGGAGGAGATTTAACTCCTGTTAGTGTGAAGAAAAAATTTGAGACTGATGAGGAAACAGAGGCTCCTGCAGGAAGTGTTGATGAGATTTCGGACGCTGATGGAGGGGATGCTTCTGAAGAAAGTGTTGATGAGGTTTTGGGTGCTGATGGATCGGATGCTTCAAGTGGCGCCTCAGGCGATGGAGATGCAAGTGATGGTGCGTCGGATTCTGTGTCGGATGCTTCGGATTCAGGTGAAGGTGCAGTTGTAGATGCTTCGATTTTGAGTGATGGAGCGGTTGCGGATGCTTCGAATTCGAGTGATGGTGCGGTTGTAGATGCTGCAAGTGCAGAAAGTACCGAATTAGTTGCTAGTGGAGAAGCAGAGGTCCATGAAAATATTTCTGAATATAAGACTCTTGTGCTTAATTTTGCAAGTGGTGCAAAACCAGGCGGAGGAGTTGAGAGCGGTGCTAGTGCACAGGAAGAGGCTCTTTGCAGAAGGAGTACTTTATATGCATCAATTTCAAGTGAGACTGCGAATGAGATGTACCGAATGAATCGTTTGCTTGGACCAGTTGATTATTTGGATTATATGCTTTTATCGCCTTCGGTTACTGTTATGTTTGATACAAAGTTTAAGCTTCTTGAAAATCCTTTTAAAACAGCGGTTTTAACGGCGCCGGCAGTTCCTTTAAATAGGGATGGAATCAAGATTCCTAACGATTATGTTCGTTATGTTATGAGAAAAAGAATTAGAAATATTATGAGAATTTCTGCAATGAATGGCTATGATAGGCTTGTTTTGGGCGCCTGGGGATGCGGCGCATATGGCCATGATGCTATGAATATTGCAACTTATTTTAGAGAGATTTTGATTGACGAGGATTATAAAAAATTCTTTAAAGAGATTGTTTTTGCGATTTACGCTAAGGACGAGAAGAAGGACTATAATTTCCAGACCTTTTCTAAGCTGCTTGCACCTGACTATGTAAAGGAACCACCTAAGTTTATTGGTTTCTTGCAACCTAATAAGGAGTATGGTTTCCTTAGTAATTCGTTTAGATGCGAGTTTACTGATAATAATGGTGTGAAATATACATCTGTGGACCAGTATCTCATGTATCAAAAGGCGCTTACATTTAATGATGAAGAAGCGGCTAAGAGAATTATTGCAGTGAATGATCCTGCGGTTGTTAGAGATTTTGGACGCAAGGTTAGAAACTATGATGATGAAATCTGGAAGGGCAAGAGACAGCTTATCTTGAATGATGCTATTCAGATGAAGTTTTCGCAGAATGCAGGTTTACAGGGAATGCTCGTTAATACCGGTGATGCTTTGCTTGCAGAGTGTAATCCTCATGAAGCGACTTACGGTATTGGAGTAAGCATTTTCACTAAGGGAATTGATAATAAAGAAAACTGGGATGGCGCGAACTTGACCGGACATACATTGATGAATTACAGGGATAAAGTGAAGGGAACTTATTCAGTGTAATTTGAAGATGATTGATTGGGAAAATTGGTTGTAATTAATTGGAAGAACTGATTGTGATTGGTTGGAAAAATTGGTTGTAATTAATTAAAAAAAATCTTGACATATCTGGAAAAAGTGTATAAAATTAAAGACCGTGATGTTTACATTGAGGATGCTGTGCCATTAGCCCCGGCAAGCGCCACTAACGTTGACTCACAAAAAATTTAATATTAAACAGGAGGAATAATGGGATGAAAACTTATGTACCAACCCCATCCGATATAGAAAGAAAATGGTATGTAGTTGATGCTACAGACCACACATTAGGACGTCTTGCATCTGAGGTCGCAAATATCCT
>JAILNN010000101.1 GCA_024691565.1 Lachnospiraceae bacterium
GTTAGTCCTGAGATTATTGCCAGGGCAAAGCCTGTGGATGCCATTTCATTGGCCTTTTTTACCTTTCCAGCACCTAACATTCGGGATAGAAAGTTTCCTGAGCCATGACCAAAGAAAAAGCCAATCGCCTGGATAATTGCCATTGCTGAAAATACAATGCCAACTGCGGCAGTGGCTTCAGTTGAAATTTTTCCGACAAAATAGGTATCAGCAGCATTATATAGGGCTGTGACCATCATGCTGATAATAGTAGGAAAGGCCAGCTTTAAAATAAGCGGGCCCACCTTTGTTTTAGTTAGCATTTCATATCTTGCAGATTTTTGCATTTGAAAAAACCTCTATTATACGTGATTCGTATTATTCTAGTCCGAGTTTGGCTCTCATTTGCGCAAGCTCTAAATCAACTTCTGTTTCTGAACCTTTTCCGGTGTATTGATCAAGGAGTGAATTCTTCTTATCGCCATCTTCATTAAGCTCTGTCATTGCTTCTGCTGTATCTAACATTCTGTCAGCACGAGCTTCCATTCTTTCGAAGGCTGAATGGCTAGATTCCTTGCCTTTTCCGCCAGCAATAACCTTATTAAGCTGTTGCTGAGCCTTGGCTGTTGCAACCTTTGCTTTGATTGCTTCTTTTCTGATTTCAAGCTCATCAATATCATCCACGAGCTTATCATGCATCTGGCGCATCTTATCTGCATTTGATTTTGCGAGAGCATAATTCTCTTCAAGAGATTCCTTCTTTTTCTCGAACTGCTGTTTCTTTTTGATAAGAGTTTTTGCATCCTCTTCGTTACCTGCAATAAGTGCATTCTGAGCTGCAAGTGTATACTGAGAAATATCAGCATCACATTCCTCTAAAAGTCTTTTTGCATTTTTTTCATTAGCCATTACACCAGCTGTTTCTTTTTTTACTTCGGCTAGATCATTTCTTAAATCGCGAAGAGTCTGGTCCACGATTTTTGATGGATCCTCAAGTCCGTCTAAAAGCGCGTGGATATTGCTTTTCATAATCACTGAAAACCTATTTAAAATACTCATGTTTTGCTACCTCCCAATATGTGCCGTTGCACTTATATTTTACAAGTTACTGTTAAACAAGCTCTTAATCTGATATACGATATCGCTTGAGTCAGCCTGAATATTTGCTGCTTCATTTACTGATGAAACCTTTTTCATTGCATCAACGTCTGCTTCTGTACCGTAGCAGATTGTATAAATTGGAATCTTAAGTGATTTAAGTGTTGGAGAAATCTTATCGAGTGAATATCCTTCATTTGCCTGTCCATCACTTAAGAGGAAGATCATTGTTTTTGCATCAGGATGATCTTTTTTAGCTTTTTCGATCATGTCCATTGCAACTACGAGTGCGTTGTAGCTAGCTGTGTTTCCGCCAGCAATCATATTTCCAATTGCACCTTGGAAGTATGCTTTTTGATTTAAATCAAACTCTGCGACTGGTACTTCGATAGCAACGTCTGATGAGTAGGAGACAAGTCCTACATAGTTATTTTCATTGATATATTGCATACCATTTGAAAGAGATTCTTTAAGCTGTGCAAGAGGTTCTCCATTCATGCTTCCGCTGACATCTGCAACAAAGACTGCGACAATTGCCTGACCACTATCTTTTTCTTTTTTATAAATTTCAAGAGATGTCTTTACGTCTTTACCTGTTATATTTAAGTCTGATTTATAGTCTGAATTCTGATTGAATCCCTTTTCAGTTGCTGTTTTTTGAGCTGAGTCAGACTTACAATATTCTGTAAAGTCTTTGAGAGCTGCTTTCTTGATATCTCCACCCTTTGAAGATTCACAGTAGTACATTGGATTATCATGTCTGATACCGAATGGGATGAAATCATAAGAATCCATAAGGTCTTTATCCTGTGAGTATGACTGATATTCCATGGTCATTCCATCGAGAGAACCCTTTGCTGAACTATCTCTCATCTGAATTGTATTTGTAGCAACGAATGGAATGTTTCTCTGGAAGGATGCAAATGCCTCGGTTGCTGCATCTGAACCTACATCTCCATTACCGTAGTCGCTGAGAATTGTTATTAAAAGATTCATTCCTGTTGAACTTACGAGTGGGTTTGTGTATCCAACATTGATTTTTCCATCAATAACGGCTGAAATAACATCTTTATAGTTTGAATAATCAGCTCCATTTTTTGATACTAAGAAACCTGCTGTATTTCCAACCATTCTGTCTGTTACTTCTGAAAGTTTTGCACCCTGAATCTCTGAATATGAACCCCAAAGAGCATTTGAAGGTGAAAAACCAGTTGGAACATATTTATTTGAAATAATATAATCAGCAGCTAGACCGGAACTAATGCTTCTTACTGATACAGAAACGGTTTTTCCATCTACTGTGTGCTTTTCTGAGTTATATGCTTTTGCCATATCAATCAACCAAGAGTCGGCATCGGTTCCTGCCTTTTCTGGTGATGAGAATATTTCAATGTTTACGTCTCCACTTGTGTCTTCAAGAGTAAGTGGATATTTTTCAATGTTTGGAAGTTCGTCATAGAGAGAACTGTTTGAAAAATCTACGCTTCCTTTTACAGGTGTTTTCTCAGAATAATTCACTCGTTTCAAAAGATTGCTAACGGATGCTGATTCTTTTTTTGTATCCGATGAAAGTCCTCCCGTTTTAACCAAACGTGTCACGACAAGAATTATTACTATTAAAACAACTGCGACGACTATACTAATTCCTAGTATGTTTTTTGAATCACTTTGTTTCATTTTTTCCTCCTCAACTCTATTCATATAATTATAAATAGTATTATGAATTATTATTTAGGACCTGGAGATGTAGAAGGGGTTTGCTCTGGGAGCATTTCCTTTAGCGCCTCCAAAAGATCATCAATGTTAGTGGTGCTTACATGGTCTGCTGTGTTTTCGATTTCTGCAAGTTGTCCAATTAAAGCATTTATCTTTTCAATCATTAGATTATTTTCATTGAAAATATCATTGATTTTTCTTGTGTATTTTTGAACACTTGAGGTGTTCTTGTAGTCGCAGGCAATCATATATCGATTTGCCTTTGAAAAGTTTGCATTTAAAGCATCTAGTACACTGTCAGCAAGTTCGTTATATTCAGGGGAAAATTCCTCCAGAACCTTTCTGCGTTCTTCGAGGTTATCATATTGAACAGCAAATCCCTCGATGTATTTTTTAAAAGTGCCTCGTCTATCGTTTGAACGCATTTCAGAGAAAATGGAGAAATCGTCAATTCTATCTCTTTTCCTTAGAACTTTTAGGGCAAATATGCTCCAGCCGAGCCATACGGCGAAGATAGCTGCAAAAGCCGGTAATGGTAAAAAGAAAAATGAAATTATACAAAATATACCCAGCAGTGCAATTATTCCGTATATATACAAAGGTTTCCTCCAATCGTAATTTATTTTAAATTCGTATAGTAATTATATGTTTAGGTTGTAAATCATAGGTATATTATACCTAAAAATGCGAAAATGTAAAGTGTGAGGGAGCGCTCAATGTAAAGAGTGATGGGGAGTGCATTGTAAAGTGTGAGAGGAGTGCTCGCCATATATATGTAAATGATTGGATAAAAAATATGGAATAAAAAAGACCATAGAGCATAGGCCCTATGGTCCGAGTTAATTTAAGAAGATTTTTATGTGCAAACTTAAATTATTTTAAATGTTTAGGATGGATTAGCATACACCCTGAGCTTTCATTGCTTCAGCAACCTTAAGGAAGCCTGCAATGTTAGCGCCTGCCATGTAGTTTCCTTCTAATCCGAATTCCTTAGATGCATCATCACATGACTTGAAGATTTCAACCATGATTCCGTGAAGCTTTGAATCAACTTCTTCGAATGACCAAGCAAGTCTCTGTGAGTTCTGTGTCATCTCAAGACCTGATGTAGCAACACCACCTGCGTTTGCTGCCTTAGCTGGTCCGTAAAGCATCTTGTTCTCGAAGAATACATCGATTGCTTCTGGAGTTGAAGGCATGTTAGCACCTTCTGATACAGCATAGCAACCATGAGCAGCAAGGTTCTTAGCACCTTCTTCTGTGATTTCGTTCTGAGTAGCACATGGAAGAGCGATATCAACCTTCTGATCTAACATCCAAACGCTTCCTTCATGATATTCAGCGTTTGCATGTGATGTACGTCCAACATATTCCTTAATACGTCCTCTTTCAACTTCCTTGATCTGCTGTACAAGTGGAAGATCAATTCCGTCTGGATCGTAGATATATCCGTTTGAATCACTAACTGTAACAACCTTAGCTCCGAGCTGTGTAGCCTTCTCTGTAGCGTAGATTGCAACGTTACCTGAACCTGAGATTACAACTGTCTGTCCTTCAAAGCTCTTTCCGTTAGCTTTGAGCATTTCGTCTGTGAAGTAGCAGAGACCATATCCTGTAGCCTGTGTACGTGCAAGAGATCCACCATACTGAAGACCCTTTCCTGTAAGAACTCCTGACCACTCATTTCTGATTCTCTTATACTGTCCAAACATATATCCGATTTCACGTCCACGTACACCGATATCACCAGCTGGTACATCTGTGTCTGGTCCGATGTGTCTCTGAAGCTCTGTCATAAAGCTCTGGCAGAAACGCATTACTTCTCCGTCGCTCTTTCCCTTAGGATCGAAGTCTGAACCACCTTTTCCACCACCCATAGGAAGTGTTGTAAGTGAGTTTTTGAAAATCTGCTCAAATCCGAGGAATTTGATAATTCCAAGATAAACTGATGGATGGAAACGAAGTCCTCCCTTGTAAGGTCCAATTGCTGAATTGAACTGTACACGGAATCCCCTATTAACTTGCTGCTTTCCATTATCATCTACCCAAGGTACGCGGAACATGATCTGTCTTTCTGGCTCTACGATACGATCGAAAACACCTGCTTCTACTAAGTCAGGTCTCTTCTCTGCAACTGGCTCGAGAGATGTGAAAACTTCTGTTACTGCCTGAATAAATTCAGGTTCATTTGCATTTCTTTTCTTTACTGTTTCAAGTAAATCAACTAAGTACTGATTTGTAAGTGCCATTGGTTATAGCCTCCTTTTAATTTATAAATTTTCCCAACGGTTTTTTTATAAGTAAGACTCATAAAAAAACAACTTAGTAAGTATGGCACAATTTTTTTTAGATTTCAATATATTTTTTTGTGAGATGAAAAATTTTCATTTGAAAGATAGAAAATATTAAACACAAGAAACAAAAACCTAAATTAGTTCTTGTTTTTATTTGATTTGAAAAGCTTTCTAAATATCCATTTTACAAGGGTTATGAGGTTTAAATTGTGTTTGAAGAATCTGTTATAAAGAACAGAGTTAATTAGACCTCCTAAAAAGAAGGCATAGAGACAAAAATAAAGCCACACCATTATCATTGCGACGGTGGCCATTGTTCCATATAGGGTTGAATAGGTATCATTCATATTTACAACAGCTGCAAATATTGCGGAGAAAATAAACCAAAATCCAATTGAAAAAAGAGCACCTGGAATCTGGCTAATAAGACTGATTTTCTCTTCTGACTGAACTGTTTTTCCTTCAAGCATAAAGATATTCTTAGCTTCTTTGTTGTAGTGGTTAGGCATGAATTTATACATAACTGTAAATAGCAACAACAAACTGACAAAGCTGACCGAAGAACGAATGTTCAAAATGAAATCTGTTATTGGTATCAATGATGGAAAATGATATGTCAATATGTCAACTAGTCTGTTACCGAAGACTACAACGATTAGTGAAGTGAGAATAATTGCCACAAACACTATTATATAGATTATTGATTTAAATCTTGCAGGGATATAGTTTAGAGTCTTCTTTTCATAAACATCGTTTAAGCCGGTGATTATTGCAAGAGTTGCTCGCGAACAAAACCATATAGCCATTATTGTGGTGATTGACCAGAATGAGCCAGATGGCGTACGGTATATATATTTAATTATTTCTTTGATTGGGTCCATTAAGGTTCCTTCCATTGCGGGAGGAATGAGAGACTCTACCATTTCCATTAGAAGAGATGATGGGAGAGCGGTCGTTCTTAATATCATAATTGTGAAAATGAAGAACGGAATGAATGACAGAATAATCATGTATGAGGTCATTCCAGCATTGGCAGCGATTCTTGTGTCAGTAACCTTTTGGGTAAATACATCGATACAATGCTTAATATAAAAGAAAACCTTGAAGAATAGATTTTTATTCCTCAAAGAATCTTTCAAAGAGGCATTTGTCGACGCATTTTCCTGCTCTTCGAAATCTTCATTTGTAATATGATTGTCTTGGTTCTCTTTCATTTTTCAGGTTCTCTTTCGTAAATAATTATTCTTTCAATTCTTGTATAATTCAAAAATATTTGCTATAATTCTGAGTAATGTCTCGGGATGACTATAACATATATATTTTAATTTATCAAATTAAGATTGTAGAGCACACGTTTTTATGGATTCGTGGGTTTTGTTTTTGATTTTTATGGAATGTTGTTAGTAAGTGAATAAGTGAATAGGATAATAGGATTTTGATATGAATTATAATACGGCGCATTATACTGCGATTTTGGAGTACTTTCGAAATAATCGTGATACAATTATTAGTGCGGCTAAATTAAGAATTGTTCTGAAGGACTATGGAATTAATGTGAGCCGTGCTACGATTTATAGAATACTAGATAGGCTTTCTGATGAAGAGAAGATTGTTAAGGTACAGCAACTTGGGAAGGAAACCTATTATAAGTATTATGATAGTCAAAAAAAGAATAGAAATGCTATATTGTTAAGATGCAAAAAATGTGGTAAAGTAATACAACATAAAAACACCATATTTGGTGAACTTTGCAAAGAGTTGTTCGAAAAGACTGGATTTGATGTGGATAAAGGAAATCAAGTGATTTATGGTTGTTGCAAAAACTGCAATAAGTAATGATGACGATTTTATGTTTTCATCAAAAATGTGTTATTTTATGTGTAAATAACTCTAGACTTTATTAGTTTAGGTTTATATAATAGCAAATAGTTAATAAAACATTTATATGAAAGAGAGGTATTTTCTAATGAAGGTTGCTGACGGATTTTGGTTAAGCAAAAGGGGTTATGATGTACGTTATGCATCACAGGCATATAAGGTAAGTGCAACAGAGAACGCAATTCATGTTCTTGCAACACCTTATACAGTAGAAAACAGAGGACAGACACTTGGTGGACCAAACCTTGAAATTACATATTCTTCAACGGTTAAGGATACTATTAAGGTTCACATTACACATTATAGAGGTGGGTTAGATAATTCTCCTGAATTTGAATTAAATGAGGACCCAAATTTCAAGCCTGAGATTACTGTTACCGACACAATGGCAACTCTTGTTTCAGGAAATACAAAGGTTGAGATTAAGATTGGCGATGATTGGGAAGTTAAGTTCTATTATAAAGATAAGTATTTGACAGGTGGCGCTTGGAGAAGCACATCTTACATTACTGAAAATCAGTTCCATGCAAATGCTAGAATGGATCTTCAGCAGGATGATCAGTTCTTCAACTATCCAATTGATAAGCGTACTGCATATCTTAGAGAGCAGCTTAAGTCAGATATTGGCGAGTGCTTCTATGGATTTGGTGAGAAGTTCACTCCATTTGTAAAGAATGGTCAGAACGTTGAAATCTGGAACTCTGACGGTGGTACATGTTCAGATCAGAGTTATAAGAACATTCCATTCTATATCTCATCAAAGAGCTATGGTGTGTTTGTAAACAGCTCGGATAAGGTATCATTCGAAGTTAACTCAGATACAGTTTCTAAGGTTACATTTACAGTTCCTGGAGAAGAACTTGAGTACTTCGTTATCGGTGGAGAAAATCTTGAGGATGTGCTTGTGAACTATACAGCACTTACAGGAAAACCTTCACTTCCACCAGCATATACATTTGGTCTTTGGCTTTCAACTTCATTTACAACACAGTATGATGAGGAGACAATCAACAGCTTCATCGATGGTATGGCTGAGAGAAAGATTCCTCTTCAGGTATTCCATTTTGACTGCTTCTGGATGAAGGAATATGAGTGGATGAACTTTGAATGGGATACAGATCAGTTCCCAGATCCACCTGCAATGCTTAAGAGACTTCATGAAAAAGGACTTGAGGTTTGCTGTTGGATTAACTCATATGTAGGACAGCAGTCAAAGCTTTTCGATATCGGTAAAGAAAAGGGTTACTTCATTAAGAATCCAGATGGTTCTGTTTTCCAGACAGATTTCTGGCAGCCAGGAATGGCAATTGTTGACTTCACAAACCCAGAGGCTTGTGAGTGGTATAAAGGTCTTTTGAAGACACTCTTTGAAATGGGAGTTAACAACATCAAGACAGACTTTGGTGAGAGAATTCCTACTAACGTTGTTTATCACAATGGTGCAGATCCAATTAAGATGCACAATTACTATACATATCTTTATAACAAGTGCGTGTTTGAAGCACTCGAGGATTACTTCGGAAAAGATAAGGCTTGTCTCTTTGCTCGTTCAGCAACAGTTGGTGGCCAGAAGTTCCCGGTTCACTGGGGTGGTGACTGCTACGCTGAGTATTCAGCAATGGCTGAGACAGTTCGTGGTGGACTTTCACTTTGTTCATCAGGTTTCGGATTCTTCTCACATGATATGGGTGGATTCGAAGCAACAGCACCTGCAGATGTTTACAAGAGATGGTGTGCATTCGGTCTTATGTCTACACACAGCCGTCTCCATGGTTCAACATCTTACAGAGTACCTTGGAACTTTGATGAGGAATCATGTGATGTTCTTCGTCACTACACAGTACTCAAAGGTCGCATGATGCCATATCTTTGGTCACAGGCAAACAAGACACACAAGACTGGTGTTCCAATGATGCGTTCAATGGTAATCGCATTCTCAGAGGATACAGCCTGCAAGTATCTTGATGCACAGTACATGCTCGGAGATAACCTCCTTATCGCACCTGTAATGAATGAAGAAGGTGTTGTAGAATTCTATGTACCAAAGAACGGTACTTGGACAGATGTACAGTCAGGCAAGAAGTATGAAGGTGGAAACTACTATACAGAGAAGTGTGACTACTTCCAGATGCCAATCATTGCACGTCCAAACTCAATCGTAGTATACGGAAACTTCGATGCAGAAGGAAGCATGAACGTACTTTACGATTATCTTGATTCAGCAGAAGCTGTAATCTACGGATTAGAAGATGGAAATTGCGCAGAGGCAGTTGTATACGATTCAGAAAGTAACGTACTCACAACTATCAAGGCAGCAAGAGAAGGAAACAAGATTGTTGTAGCATATGATGCAACAGACAAGAGCTTCAAAGTAACTTGCGAAGGCAAGACTGTAGAAGCAGCTGCAGGAACAACAGGAGTTGTAATCGAGCTCTAATCCTTAAATTAACCAAAATGAATTAATCGTGCTCAGCACGCAACCCCCGGGAGGTTTGGCCTCCCGGGGGTTTTTGTTTTTGGGAAGTGTTGAGAGATTGCAAAGTTTCATTACTAAATGCTTCAATACAGTAAATTGAAGCCTTGTGGCAAAACAAAGTCTACAGAAACCTTGTGGCTGGCATATGCTTTTGAAGGTCATGTTTGGTCTCGCTACTTAATGATTCACGAGTCGAAGACGAGTGAGAATTTAGTAGCGCGAGGGAACCAAACCTAAGCGCAAGCGGGCCGGAAAAAGCATAATGAACAGCCGCAAGGTGCATAGTAACCTACCCACAAGGCTCAACACGGACTCCCCCACTCATTTTTTATTGACACTTGATTTTTTCTGTGCTATCTTATTTAAGGCTTTTTGGAAAGAAATAAGGAGGTTTTTATTATGTCATTGGCATTATCAGAGAAGGCGAAATGTGTCAAGCCTTCATCAACACTTGCTATCACAGCAAAAGCAAAGGCACTTAAGGCAGAAGGAAAAGATGTAGTTGGATTTGGAGCTGGAGAGCCTGATTTCAATACACCTGAAAATGTATGTAATGCAGCAATTGATGCTATTAAATCAGGATTTACAAAATATACTCCTGCATCAGGAACTGTTGAACTTAAGGAAGCAATTTCAAAGAAATTCAAAGATTTCAATGGACTTGATTACGGAACAGATCAGATCGTAATTAGTAATGGTGGAAAACACTCACTTACTAATATCTTCACAGTTCTTATTAATCCTGGAGATGAGGTAATTGTACCTTCACCTTTCTGGTTAAGTTATCCTGAAATTGTAAAATTAGTTGGTGGTGTTCCTGTTATTGTTGAAACCACAGCTGAAGAAAATTTCAAGCTTTCTGCAGATAAGCTTCGTAATGCTATTACTGATAAGACCAAGGCAGTTGTTATAAATACACCTAATAACCCAACTGGAATGATTTATACAGAGGCTGAGCTTCGTGCATTAGCTGAAGTAGTAGTTGAGAAAGATATTTATGTTGTTGCAGATGAGATGTATGAGAATCTTATCTATGGTGGAGAGAAACATGTAAGTATTGCTTCATTTGGTAAAGAAATTTATGATAGAACAATTACATGTAGCGGTCTCTCAAAGAGCTATGCAATGACTGGTTGGAGAATGGGTTATACAGGTTCATCTAAGGAAATCGCAAAGATGATGGGTGCAGTTCAGTCACATCAGACATCTAACCCTAACTCAATCGCTCAGAAAGCTGCTCTTGAAGCACTTACTGGTGATCAGTCATCTGTTGAGGCTATGAAGGTTGAGTTCAATCGTCGTCGTGAATATATGTATGAAAGAGTTTGCAAGATGCCATATGTTAGTTGCATTGAGCCTAAGGGTGCTTTCTATGTATTCATCAATGTTAGTAAAGTATTTGGAAAGTCATATAAGGGAGAGGAAGTAACAGATGCCTTTAAGATGGCTGATATTCTTTTGAATGAATTCAGCACAGCTGTTGTTCCTTGTGCAGACTTCGGTTTTGCAGATCACATCAGACTTTCATATGCAATTTCAATTGAAAGCATTGAAAAGGGACTTGATAGAATCGAAAACTTCCTTAAAGGACTTGAGTAATTATAGAAGTAGATGGCTAAATCAAAGTGGAATGACTTAAACAAAGAAAGAAATGAGGTAAACAATGTCAGGACATTCAAAATTTGCAAATATTAAACATAAAAAAGAGAAGAATGATGCGGCTAAAGGAAAGATTTTTACAATTATTGGTCGTGAAATTGCGGTAGCTGTTAAAGAGGGTGGCCCAGATCCAGAAAATAATTCACGTCTTCGTGATGTTATTGCTAAGGCTAAGTCAAATAATATGCCTAATGATACAATCGAGAGAGGTATTAAGAAGGCTGCTGGTGATGCGAATTCTGTAAACTACGAAGTTGTAACATATGAAGGATATGGTCCTAGCGGAACTGCGATTATTGTTAAGGCGCTTACAGATAATAAAAACCGTACTGCTTCAAACGTTAGAAATGCGTTTACTAAGGGACAGGGAAGCATTGGAACTCAGGGTTGCGTATCATATATGTTTGATGAAAAGGGACTTCTTATCATTGATAAGGAAGACTTTGAGATGGATGCTGATGACCTTATGATGCTTGCGCTTGATGCTGGAGCAGAGGATATGAGCGAGGAAGATGACAGCTTTGAAATTACAACAGCACCTAACGATTTTTCTGCTGTAAGAGATGCTCTTACAAATGAAGGCATTGAGTTTGTTAGTGCTGAAGTTACAATGATTCCTCAGAACTATGTTACTCTTACAAACGAAGATGATATTAAGAACTTAAATAAAACATTAGATCTTCTTGATGAAGATGATGATGTACAGAATGTATATCATAACTGGGAAGAAGAATAATTCTTTTAAAATACCATATATTAGGCAATCTGGAGGGAAACTTCTGGGTTGCCTTATTTTAAAATTGGAGGTTGTTTTTAGAATATGCTATATAATTTACATGTCAAAAATCTCGCAATTATTGATGAGGTTGAAGTGACATTTTCAGAGGGGTTTAATGTGCTTACGGGTGAAACTGGAGCAGGTAAATCTATATTGATTGATTCTATTAACATCGTTCTTGGTGGAAGGATTCCAAAAGGAATAATTCGTGAGGGTTGTGAAGCGGCGCTTATTGAGGTTATTTTTACGGTTGAAAACGATATGCAGAAGAAGGTTTTGGAGGAGATGCAGATTTCACCGGAAGATGACCAGGTTATTATTAGTCGAAAGATTTCAGAAAATAGAACGATTAATAGAATTAATGGAGAAAATGTTACTGTGTCTGCGCTTAAGAAGGTCGGAAGTGCCTTTATTGATGTGCATGGGCAGCATGAGCATCAGTCACTTTTGTCGACTGTTAGACATAGAGAAATTGTCGATGAATTTGCGGGTAGTAAGGTTGAAAAAATCAAAAAAGAACTTTTAAAGAACTATCTGGAATATAAGGAAATTCGCGCTGAACTTGATAGCGACACAATGTCTGAGAGCGAAAGAGAGAGGGAAATTTCGTTCTTGGAATTTGAGCTAAATGAGATTGAGAAGGCTAAGCTTAAATCTGGAGAAGAGGCAGAACTTGAGGTGGAGTATAAAAAACTTCAGAATGCCCAAGGAATTGCTGAAAATATGAATGAGGTATATTCACTTACTTCTGGAAGTACAGGGGCGCTTTCTCAGGTTGGAGAGGCTTTGCATGCGTTAAAGAATGCTGTGAATTTTGATGAGGAACTTTCATCTAGTTTGGAAGAACTGTCGCAGATTGATGATTTGCTAAATGACTTCAATCGTGAAATTGATGCATATATGGCTGATTTTACGGTTGATGATGAGAGACTTAATGAGGTTATTAGAAGGCTTGATTTGATTCGTGGATTGAAGGCGAAGTATGGAAATTCGACGGCGGATGTGCTTAATTATGCTGATGAAATTAGTGAGAAACTAAAGAAATTTAAGGAGCATGATGAGAGAGAAGCGCGTCTTAAGGAGAAGCTTTCTGAGAAAGGAAAGAAGATTGCAGAGCTTTCATCCAAGCTAAGTGATGAGAGAAAGAAGGCAGCTGAGAAGCTGGATAAAAAGCTTATCAAAGCATTGAAGGATTTGAATTTCGCTCAGGTTGTGTTTAAAACTTCGATTGAAAAAAGCAAGAATATTACTGCTGATGGTGGTGATGATGTTGAATTTATGGTTTCGCTTAACCCTGGTGTTGAGCCTAGACCATTGATTCAGGCTGCAAGCGGTGGTGAGCTTTCAAGAATTATGCTTGCGCTTAAGAGTATTTTTGCTGAAAACGATAGAATTTCGACACTTATTTTTGATGAGATTGATACTGGAATTAGCGGCCGTACGGCTCAAAAGGTGGCGGAGAAGATTTCTGGAATTGCATCTAATCATCAGGTTATTTGCATATCTCACCTAGCTCAGATTGCAGCGATGGCGGATGCCCATTATTTGATTGAAAAAGAGAATGATTCTAAGTCTACAAAGACTGGAATTAGGAAGCTTAATGACGATGAGATAATTAATGAACTTGCACGAATTCTTGGTGGTGTCAGCATTACAGATGCGGTACTTGAAAGTGCACGCGAAATGAAGGAGATGGCTAAAAAATCTAAAGCATAAATACACCGATTTTTATAGTTAAATAGGCATAAAATCTAAAGTTTATGCTAGTAAAATAATAATATCTGTGATATAATATTTCGTACGTATTGAAATGTGCAGTAGGGAAATCTATTTAGACTTATGGAGGTAGTTTATGAAAAAGATTTTGTTTGTAGCATCAGAATGTGTTCCATTTATCAAAACTGGCGGACTTGCTGATGTTGTGGGGTCTCTTCCAAAGTATTTTAACAAGGAAGAATTTGATTGTCGTGTAATGATACCTAATTATGCGTGTATTCCGAAGGAATGGAAGGATAAGATGACATATAGAACCAATTTCTATATGGATCTTGCTTGGAGAAGCCAGTATGTCGGAATTATGGAAATGGAGTACGAAGGAGTTACATTTTATTTCATAGATAATGAATTTTATTTTGCGGGATTCCAGCCATATGGAAATATTCATGAAGATATCGAGAAGTTTGCTTTCTTCTGTAAGGCAGCTCTTTCAAGTCTTCCTTCATTGGATTTTAGACCTGACATTATCCATTGTCATGACTGGCAGACAGGTCTTATTCCTGTTTACATTAAAGATGTTTTCAGACAGAATCCATTTTATGACAACATAAAGACTATTATGACAATTCATAACCTTAAGTTCCAGGGTATCTGGGATAAGAAGAAGGTTATCGATATTACAGGTCTTAATGAGTACTATTTCTCACCAGATAAGCTCGAAGCTTATGGAGATGCTAACTATCTTAAGGGTGGAATCGTATATTCAGATATGGTTACAACAGTTAGTGAGCAGTATGCTGAGGAAATTAAGATGCCTTTCTATGGAGAACATTTAGATGGTCTTATGAGGGCAAGAAGTAATAATCTTGTCGGAATTGTAAATGGTTTGGATTATAATGAATATAATCCAGAGACTGACCCAATGATTTTCCAGAGATATAATGCAAGTAACTTCCGTAAAGAGAAGATTAAGAATAAACGTGGACTTCAGAAAGAACTCGGTTTGGAAGAAAATGATAAGGTATTTATGATTGGTATTGTTTCAAGACTTACTGATCAGAAGGGATTTGACCTTATTGATTATGTTATCGAGGAAATCTGTGAGCCAGGAACACAGCTTGTTGTCCTTGGTACAGGTGAAGAGAGATATGAAAACCTCTTCAGGCACTTCGAATGGAAGTATCATGATAGAGTATCAGCAAATATCTTCTATTCAAACGAGCGTTCACATAAGATTTATGCAGCCTGCGATGCGTTCCTCATGCCTTCGCTTTTCGAACCATGTGGACTTTCACAGCTTATGAGTCTTCGTTATGGAACAGTTCCAATTGTTCGTGAGACAGGTGGTCTTAAGGATACAGTTGAGCCATATAATGAATATGAAAGCAAGGGAACTGGTTTCTCATTCATGAACTATAATGCTCATGAAATGCTTCATACAATCCGCTATGCTAAGGATGTATTCTATAATCGTAAGCGTGAGTGGAATAAGATTGTAGATAGAGGAATGGCACAGGATTTCTCATGGGGAAATTCAGCTAGAAAGTATGAAGAGCTCTACAGAGGACTTTAATTCGTTAGGAGTTAAGGATTCTATAGAACTTCACTAATTAAGTAAATAGAATCGTTTTTTAAAATTAAGGAACCGTTTAAAATTATTTTGGCGGTTCCTTCTTTAAGTTTAGGGATTGAGTTTTGTTTTTTATTTTTAAAGGATTAGGGTTTTTACTTTAAGATTTGTCAGAGTAAGAAGCGGGATTAATTAAGGAAAAATAAGAGGATAAGAGACTAGAAGATGAATTCTAAAGAAAGAAAAATTGACGAAAGGAATAGAGAAATATATGCGGGACTTCTTCTGAACATCGCTGTTGTTATTATCATTACCGCCATGGTTTATTTGTCGGTGGTTTTTGATGATAAGGAAATAATCTTTCCAGAAATTGCGGCGATTTGCATAGGTTCTTTTTTGGTGCCTAACCTTCTTTGGAAGACAAGTTACGCAAGGATGCTGATTTTTATCACGCTTTGTGCAATTTGCGGTGTCCTGATTGTTATTTATGTGCCGTTTGATAAGCCTTTCCAGATGGTTATTGCATATATGATTGGACAGATTTTATTTTTAATTTCTGGAACAACCTTTGCGCCAATGATTTCAGCGATTGTACTTCCAGTAATGCTTGGAACGAAAAGTCCAGTTTATGTTATTTCGGCATTTCTTTTAACTTTAACAATTATCCTAATTCGAATCGCGACTGACAAGATGCATGTCACAAGGAGAAGAGACTTTAAGAGAGTTGTTCATGATAAATCAGAAGAATCAAAAGTCTTTATTTTTAGATGTATTGTGATGTTTGCTCTTTGCATAACTGGTTTTAACTTCAAATTAAATTTCCTTGCGGCTCCACCAATTCTCGTCCTTTTTACAGAACTCTCAAGCCCAATCAACAAGGGGAAGAAAAACCCAATCAGAATTATCGGCTGTGTATTTAGTTGTTCTCTAGTGGGAGTAATTTGCAGAATGCTTATATGTAATGTTTTGAATTTACCATTATATGTGGCAGCCTTTTTTGTCGGCTTTTTTATGATAATTGTTTTGGTAAGATTTAAGGTGTTAATTCCACCAGCTGGCGCAATCGCTGTCCTTGCACTGTTAATAGATGATAAATTCTTACTAACTTATCCGGTGCAAATTTTGATTGCAAGCGTAATTTATGTGCTGGCAGCAATTGCATATGGAAAGATGTTTGAAGAAATTGAAGAAAAGGAAGAGATTTAGAGTTTCGATTTGATAGGTGACTTTTTACATCATCTCTTCAAAAGAAGAAATATATTTATCTGCCAACTCTTTTATTTTATCTGCATCTTCAACCGATGCGCGGTCACTCATTGCAACTACTGCATAATCAGCCTTCTTGCAGGTTTCGATTGCATATAGGCAGTCTTCAAAAACTATAACATCATCTTTTGTAAGGCCCATTTTTTCGGTAGCCTTATCATATACATCACTAAATCTTTTTGAAATTCCAGTATCCTGAGTAGAAAGAATTCCATCAAAATATTCAAGAATTCCAGCATGTTCAAAAGCTTTTTTAATTAAGTAAACATCAGTGGCGCTTGCAACATATAGCTTATAATTCTTTGCTTTAAGATGCTCTAGGAATTTATGAGTTCCAGGTTTTGACTCAACTTCATGAGAATAAGAATATTCAATCATTGAATTTATATCATCGCAAATTTTTTCTATATCATCTTTAACTCCATAAGTATCCTGATAGTAGTGCGCAGATTCAGTTAGAGTCTTAGTTTTAAAAACCTCCGCAAGCCCTGGTTCAGGAGTGATTCCCTGACGGATCAGATACTCGTTACAAATGATATCCCAAAGATACATTGAGTCCAAAAGGGTTCCATCCATATCGAAAATAGCACCCTTAAAATCATCTATATTTATGTTCTTTTTATTTTTAATTTCACTTGAATTTCCCATGTTAAACCTCGTTTTATCATGATTATTGTGCAATTCCTGCCTGATTAGTGAGCAATTCTTTTGTTTAGTGCTACAATTCCCACATGCATAATTTGTTTATAGGTATAGCAACATTTTTGCATTATAACGGCAGGAGAGATTTTTGTAAAGTGTGAAGAGTTGAGATGGTTTGAATTTGTGAAAATCAATTAAATGACTATATATATTCACATTTACGACAAATAATTATGGTAAATTACAGAAAGTTATGGTAGCATTTTGAGATAGAATGTTTAGGGATTTGGTAAAAAATGTTTAGTTATTTTAAAGCTGGTGTATAGAAATTTACCGATAAATCTATATGAAATTTTATGATGTGAAGGTGGTATTATGGAGAGTATATATGGCAATTATAAAGGGGTTTTAGAGGGAGTGTCCTCTAAAATTACAGAGATTATAATTGAAAATAGTAATGAAAATTATGAGAAAAATCAGATAAAACTTTTCGAGCATATTAGTAGCAGAATTAAGTCTGAAGAAAGTATGCGCGAGAAGTGTATTAGAAAAGGTGTTGCTGAAACTACCGAATCTGCAATTTCTCAAATGCGTGATGCGATAGGAATTAGAGTGGTGTCTTCTTTTGTGGATGATGTATTTAAGAATGTTGAACTTTTGAAGAGCATTGAAAATGTGGAGATTGCAAAGGAGAAGGATTATATTAAGCATGCAAAGCCAAATGGCTATCGAAGCTATCATGTAATTCTTCATGTACTTCCTGATTTTATTTATGAGGATGAGGAAGGAAAGTCGGTTCGTCTTGGAGATGTGATGACAGAATATGATGGCGTATATGCGGAAATTCAGCTTAGAACTATTGCAATGGACTCTTGGGCAGCGCTTGAACACCAGATGAAATATAAGAAAGATATCGCGGCGCATGAACTTATTGAGTCGGAATTAAAGAGGGTAGCTGATGAATTGGCTTCGTGTGATTTGTCAATGCAGACAATTAGAGGACTTATTAAGTCAGCGAAATAGAGAGTTGATGATGAGCTTGCATCATGTGATTTGTTGATGCAGATAATCACAGGCTTCTTAAGTCAGCGAAATAGAAATGGAGGGTTTGCAAATGAGATTATTACTTGCGGAAGATGAGAAGGAACTTTCGAGAGCTTTAGTTGCAGTTTTAAATCATGAGGGATATGATGTGGATCCGGTTTATGACGGAGAAGAGGCTGTTGAAAAGGGAAGAAATGGAATTTATGATTGTATGATTTTGGATATAATGATGCCAAAGAAGGACGGAGTTAGCGCTCTTAAGGAAATGAGAGCAGCTGGAAATGTAACGCCGGCTTTGTTCCTTACGGCAAAATCTGAGGTTGATGACCGAGTGGTTGGGCTCGATGCAGGAGCGGATGACTATATTGCTAAGCCATTTGCAATGAAAGAACTTGTCGCAAGAATAAGGTCGCTTACCAGAAGAGCAGGTTCATATACACCTAAGGAAATAAAGTTTGGAAGTGTCACACTTGATACTGAAGAACAGGCAATATATAGCGAAAATTCCATAAGGCTTGCTAAAAAAGAGAGCCGCCTTATGGAACTATTTATGCTAAATGCCGACAAGGAATTATCAACAGAAGA
>JAILNN010000109.1 GCA_024691565.1 Lachnospiraceae bacterium
ACAAAAATATCAGTAAAAAAGGTGTCCGTAGTGAGCAACCAATTATAACAGGTAAGATACAAGGTTTTAGGAAGTTTGACAAGGTAAAATATTTTAACAGGGAATACTTTATCAAAGGTCGTATGAGTACAGGTTATGCAACCCTTATGGATATAGAGGGTAATAAGATAGATTTTTCTCATATGCCAAAAGGAATGAAAACGCCTAAACTAAGCAATTGTAAACGCATAGCTGCAAGAACATCACAAATGGTATGCACTATACCAACATAACGCCATTTATCCCATCACCTAAAGGTAATGGGTTTTCTGGCTAATATATTATAAAACAATAAATCTTGACATCTAGGGGGATTTTGCTCCCGATATTAAGTGGCAACACTTAATAAATGCTTATTATAGATAATTTACCTATAATAAGAAGAATAGTGTTAAAACTATTTCAAAACTAATTAACATAATATTGGCAAATAATAAGAAAAATAGTGTTAAAACTATTCCAAAACTTTAGGTCAAACTTTGTTTTTTTGTGTTACACTTCTTTAACACCATTCCAAAACATCAATCTGATTTATAATAATAAGAAGGATAGCGTTAAAATATAATTGTAATCAAAGGAGAAAATCATGGAAACAGAAAAAGGTTTTTTATATACTTACAAATTTCAATTACGCCCAACAGCTATACAAAAAAATTTTTTAAATATGCACTTTGGTTGTTGTAGAAAATTATACAATGAAATTTTAGGCGAAACACTACCTATTTACAGAGCTGAAAAAGATAGGTGGAAAAATTGGAAAAAAGCTGATGATGAAATCAAGGAAGAAAGCAAGAATGATAAGGCATTAGAAGAAAAATTAAGAATTGAACGCAAAATACCAAAAAAATATGATGAATACTTAACGGTAAATAACATAGAAAGACCGCCATATTTGGGAAATAAATTCTCATATAACGGGCAAAAAAAAGGTGGATATACTTCTGTGTCTGAATATAGAGAAAAGTATGAATATTTAAAAGAAATAGATGCTACGGCATTAAATTATGTAGTAGATAATGTTGCAAGTGCATATAAAGCTTGCATGAATTCAAATACAAATGCAAAAGAGCCTAGATTTAAAAAAAGATGGGATAAACAATCATATTCTACAACAAGAATGATAAATAAAGGTAATGATAAATATGATCTAATGGTTGGAAATATTAAATTAGATAAAGAAAATGCATCTATCTTGTTGCCTAAGTTTAATAAGGAATGGAATGGAGAAAAGGTTGGTTGGATAAAAATAAATCTATATCGTGATATATTCTTTGATAATAACAGATTTTATATATCATCTGTAACATTATCAAAAACACCAACTGATGAATACTATATATCAATGCTCTGTTATTATGAAAAGAACCCTATCAAACAAATAGAGAAGGCGAACAAAGTGTGTGGGGTATCGTTTGGTATAGTAAACAACGTTGTAACAACATCTGATGAAAAAAGGTATTATAAACCCGATACAAAAAAATTAGCAAGAATTGATAATCACATAAGAAAATTACAGGAAGAATTGAAGAATAAACAAAAACCACATTTTGACAAAGAAACAGATCAATATGTAAAAGGCAGCAAAAATTACGATAAACTTCAAAAAAGAATAAAAAAATTACAAGAAAAAAGAAAAAATATACTCGATTATAATACACATTGTATAAGTAAATCACTTATAAATGAGTATGACAAGTTATATGTAAGAGATTTCGACACAAAAGAATTTATGCGTCAGAGAAAAGCAGAAGATGGAAAAGTAGCAAACGAAACAAATTCAGACTATATAAGAATGACGGCTGATGCAAATATCGGTAAAATTACAGAGCAATTAAAGTATAAGTCTGAAATGTATGACAGAGAAATACATTTAATAAATAAGTTTTATCCTTGTTCTAAGATATGTTGCAAGTGCGGTAGTCCTATTAAAAATTATGACAGTAAAGATAAGTATGTGGCTTGCTCAAATCCTAATTGTAATGCTATAATAGAAAGACAACTAAATTCCGCTAAAAACATATTAAAAGAGGGCGAAAGTATTTTGGATAATTATAAATCCTATGAAGATTATGAAAAAGAAAGAAAGAAAGCCAAAAAAGATGCTGTAGAAAGCATCGTTAAGTTGCAATATAAGATTATTCAGTTAAAAATAAATTATAATCAAAACGCAACAAACCCTATAATTATTAACGATAATAAGATCTATTCACTTGCGAGTAAAATTATACACGAGGGGAAAAATTTTACAGATGATGAAATTATAGAGCAATTACAACAGTTAGTAAGTACAAACAGACGAAACAGACCACATTCAAAAACAGGCTTGAAGAAGAAAAAAGAAAAAGATATAATGTAAAAACATAGATGTAGGGAGATTTTGCTCCCGATATTAAGTATATAACACTTAATATATGCTTATTATATAATAATAAGAAGAATAATTTTAAATTGTTCCAAAATATAAAAAGTATTAAAGCTATTCACAAAACTATGATTTAGTAACACTTAATA
>JAILNN010000163.1 GCA_024691565.1 Lachnospiraceae bacterium
GCTCATTTTATCAAAAAATACTCAGATTATTATATTCTGATTATTCTCATATTGTTAATTTTTCCAGAATATCACACAACCTTTATTTTCTCATTGCATTGCAACCAATTTCATGCGACTTCATAACAAAACAAGAGTTACATTTCTTCAATGTAACCCCTGTTTTTAATTTGCTCTATACACCTAACTTTTTAACATTCTTAACCATATCTACCCCTTTTCTAACAATCATATATACAAGCTGTACAACTACAAACACCAGCACCACATTAACAAGTATCAACCCTCGTATCTCCTCCGCAAAATTCACAGTAGCCGCCACACTCACCAACACAACTACAAGACTTATCCTATCCCAAAACTCATAATAATAAATTTTACCAATCCTATAGCAACCATATCCTATTCCGCCTATAGGAACTGCTATCATAACAACTACTACCATTCCAAACAGTACCCAACGCAAAACATCTCTAATACCATCATTTGATATATTAATACTTACAGCTGATATTATGTGTGCCATCTTCATAACTATTCGCCAACAACTAGTAGCTAGCTTACATATCCATAAACCCACAGCCACGATATCCCTTCTGATAATTTCGGTTCTAACCCCCTTCAAGACAGTAATCAAAATTCCGTATAGTAGAACAGCGATATAGAAGCCTTCATGTGCAACATATTTTATATTATTCTTGATAATTAAATCTCCTCTGGCAAGTCGCGTCATGCGTTCTGCCTCCTGCTTGATTTCGTCACGAATATGTGCTCTTTCTGTTTCACTTCCGCAAGCCTCATCTCATATGACTTTTTTATTATTTCTAATTCGTTAATCTTATTTTCATACTCTGTTTTAACGTTTTCTACTTTCTCCATCTTGAGAGATAGCTTTGTTTCCACAGTTTTCATTACGGATTCTGCTTCCTGTCGAAGCGCTCTTGCTTCTCGAAGTTCCTGATCGCTTGTTGCCAATTTCTCTATTCTCTCGTTTAGCTTCACTATCGTCTCGCTTTTTAACTGAAGCTCTTTCTTTAGCTCCGAGATTATCGATAAGCTTTCTGACTTCATCTGCTGTATCTGAGAGTCCCTTTCTTTCAGTTTCTGCTCGTATTTCATCACCATCTTCTTCTGCATATCCTGATAATTCAGCATTCGATTTTTGTATTCCTCGATTTGATTCTCCTGCTATCCCAACGCATCCAGAAGCTCGTCTACGCTCCATAAGCTTTCTGATTCGATCATTTCTTTCCGCTATAAGAGTGATACTCTCTAAGCCATACTGCTTAGTAGTTCTAAAGCTCTTCTCCGGTGGTATCTCATCTTTCTTTAATCGTCCTAACTCTACATACCCTGCTAGGGTTAAGAGCTTAACCAGACGCTCCCATGCTTTATGTGATGTAGTGGTTCGGTGAGCGGTGTGGAATATTGCCTCTCCATTCTCAAGTCCCCAGAACTCGCGCATGGTTAATACCTCATTCTTTCCGTTACGTCTAGGCACGCTATAGCCTACCTTCTGATGTACCCATAGACCGTCCTTGTCAACGGCCATAATATTACGGAGGAGCGAACGCTGCCACGTCTGTGCTTTTCTGCCAGTCAGCCCGTAGAGCTTAACCGCTTGAGCGCCTCGACTCTTCTTAAACGGCAGGAACCTGCTCCTAGTTGGTTGTTGATTTCCTTTCTTTTGCATATTTATCACCTATTTTTCTGCATAGTTGCGTAAAGTCACCGGGCAAGCCGTGTAGTTTAAACTCTTCGGAGCATTTATCGCATACATACTTAAAAATCAATTTTCTATTCGTTTTAATTCATGTTATAATCCTAAGGCAGGGAGGTAGCATAATGGCATCAGATGATAACAAAGCACTTTATTCTAAGGCTTCAAAATATTACGTTGAAAACCACAATAGTGATGATTTCAAATATGATAAGAGCAAAGAACGTGAAGAAAAACACAATAAAAGCTGGGAAAAACAGAAGGTTAATTTGAATGAGATTATTGATAAATTTGCTCCTGTTTTCGAAGCTAAAGAACACGGTTCCAAAATGATTTTTTATGGAGAAAAGTACAATGTCATAGCAGATATGGCAAGTGGGTATCTTAGAATCTATGATAAGTATTTAAGAGAACACGTAAAATTAGATGGTACGCCCGGAAACGATAAAAGTACGCATTTTAAGATTATGAAAAGGGAGGAAATGTAAAATGAAATTTGAATTGATAAAAAAAATGGAAGGCTTGGAAATGTATGATGATATTCCATGCCTACCGTTAGATGCAAAAGATGAAATTGGCGAAAGATATATCGGTGAAGAGAGCGATTCATGGTTGCTTCTAGATGAATTTGTAAACAAGATTGATAATATTTGTCCTAATACATTAGATTACGGAGATGTGGATTATTTTGATCGAAATAGGTGTATAATAATAAAAAAATGGTTAGAAGGCAATAAAGACAGCAATAATCCAAGATTAAAGGAATTATTCGAAGTGTTATATAAATTTGTCTCGCAAGCAATAGAATTAAATACGGGAGTTGTTATTGGATTATGATAAGTACATATAAACTACTTGGTGTTGAGTGGGATCATGCTCCTTTGCCGCTAAATTTTCCAATTTTCACAGAGAACAGAATGATTGAATCCTATACAGCGGACAGGAATTTATTTGATTTGGTTAAATATGAAAGAAGAGTAAACATTTCTGAAATCTTTTCCAGTTCACCTGATAAACTGAAAACAATGAGTGATGCTGTAAAAGAGTGCGACGCTGTTTATATTAATATTGATTATGAACCATTTTCGCATGCAAAAGATATACGCTCGTTTTATTATTTGAGAGTTCTCCAGGCTATTGCTTATTTTGAAAACAGTTTGAACAATAAAACAATTATGGTAATGGGCTCTGAACTTGCAAAAGAAGAATGCAGGGAAAAGTGGAATGATAAGAAGGTACAAAGTGAATCAAATAAAAAATAGAATTCGTTCTAATTAGGCTTTTCGGTTTTTACTGAAGAGCCTTTTTATTTATCGTATTGCTAAAACCTGCATTTTGTTTGCGCTGCATTTACACCTGTTTGTAAAAGTAACTTCTTGTGAGCCGATTTTTGCAAGAGTAATCCTCCTTCATTTCATAGTGTATATTTTTTCAAAATCCAAGTTCCCTGCTTCTTAGATCCTAATCTTTCAATATTATCATCTTCTATCAGTTGCTTCATCAGCATCTGACAAGATTCTGTTGACTCATTTTCTTAAAACTCAAATCTGAGTCAACACCCAGCTTCAAAAAAACAAGATTCTGTTGACTCATTTTCCTAAAACCCAAATCTGAGTCAACACTCAGCTTTACAAAAACAAGATTCTGTTGACTCATTTTCTTAAAACCCAAATCTGAGTCAACACCCAGCTTCCAAAAAACAAGATTCTGTTGACTCATTTTCTTAAAACCCAAATCTGAGTCAACACCCAGCTTTACAAAATCAAGATTCTGTTGACTCATTTTCTAAAAACTCAAATCTGAGTCAACACCCACACTTAGAAAAGCTTCATTCATGTCCAATCCACCTCAGTCTCACTCCACCAATTCATCTCACTCAGCAAATTTCCTAATCTGAGTCAACACCTCCCACAAAAAAAACAACCCATCCTCCAAAAAAACAACCCATCCTCCAAAAACCCCAAAAAAATCAAACAAAAAAAACGCTCTGGATAAAATCCAGAGCGTATTGCTGTTGTTTTTGTTTGTAAATCTTTTGAATCTCGAAATATTATCTCTTCGAAAATTGAGGAGCTCTACGAGCTTTCTTCAAGCCGTACTTCTTACGCTCTTTCATTCTAGAATCTCTTGTAAGGTATCCTGCCTTCTTAAGAGTTGGACGGAAGTCAGCATCTACTGTAAGAAGTGCTCTAGCGATACCATGACGGATTGCTCCAGCCTGTCCAGTAAGTCCACCACCCTGAACATTAACCTTAACATCATACTTATCAGTTGTTGATGTAGCTACAAGTGGCTGACGAATAATAGTCTTAAGAGTTTCCATTCCGAAATACTCATCTATATCTCTTTTATTAATTGTAATCTTTCCACTTCCAGGTACAAGATAAACTCTTGCAACACTGCTTTTTCTTCTACCTGTTCCATAAAATTTATTAGCCAATTTATTATCCTCCTTCAATTATGCTCTTTCCTTGATTTCAAGAACTTCAGGTTTCTGAGCCTCATGCTTGTGGTCTGGACCAACATAAATGTGAAGCTTCTTTGCCATACTACGTCCAAGTGTTCCCTTTGGAAGCATACCGATTACTGCATGCTCAAGAACTCTCTCAGGATGTGTTTCAAGGAGTCTCTTTAAAGTAACTTCCTTCATTCCACCAACATAATCTGAATGATGATAGTAAATCTTCTGATCAAGTTTCTTACCAGTTACTTTAATCTTTTCAGCGTTGATAATGATTACATTATCTCCTGTGTCTACGCTAGGTGTATACATTGGCTTATTCTTTCCTCTGAGGATATTTGCGACCTCAGATGCAAGACGTCCTAATGTGTGGTCTGTAGCATCAACTACATACCATTTTCTTTCTATATCGGATGGGGTTGGTACATAAGTTTTCATCCCATTATTCCTCCTGTTTAATATTAAATTTTTT
>JAILNN010000166.1 GCA_024691565.1 Lachnospiraceae bacterium
TTAAGACTGTTTTTGATAAGAGGTTAGAAGCAGTAAATGGTCCTAAGATTATATTTGAATTACCTGATAATGAAGAATCAAAAGAATGTCTTGAAAAGGCCATAGAGGATAATGGAATAAAAGAATATGAAAGCATGCCCATCCTTAATGTAACATGCGATTACAGAAAAAAAGGCGATAAGGAATATCAAAGCTATGGTTTTGAGGTTGAGAGTTTTGATGAGGATCCAACAATTATGGATGTATTGCCAGAGGATCTTAATCTAAAGGAAAATGATGTTCTAATACCTCTTTATCTAAAAAGCCGTTTTGCGGTAGGAGATAAGCTTCAGCTTAAAATGGAGGATGAAGAATATGAGTTAAATGTAGCCGGTTACAATGAGAACCCTTATTTTTGTTCATCCATATCAATTAGCATGTATTATATATATGTATCTCAAAAAACCTATGATCAGATATATAATAATCAAAAAAGTGTTGATAAAGGAATGGTTTACAGGGACATTCAATTCAGATGTAAGAGTTCTAAAACCGGCAGGGATGAACTTGATAAACTTGAGAGAAATATAAGTGAGGATTACAATAAGTATATTGAAAAATACAGGTCTAAAAACCCTGATAAGCTTTATGATTTGGCGTTTAACATTAATTGGGGCTTAATTGGCTGGGGCAATCAGATGTTACCGGGACTTGTTATGGCGGTCATAATACTGTTTGCAGTAGTAATTCTTATTATTGCACTCGTTATTATTTCATTTAGTATTAATGATTTTATTCAGAGAAATATAAAAAATACGGGTATTCTTGAAGCGAGTGGATATACGGTAAAAGAGCTTAAGGCTGCTCTTACCACCCAGTTAATGCTTGTAGGAATAATTGCTGTGGCTATAGGGATAGGAATTGCTTTTGCATTAATCCCGGGGTTTGATATCTTTTTTTCAGGTCTGTTAGGACTTACTTCTAGTGGGACAAAGAGCATTTTAGTCACACTGATTGTAGCTATTTTCATCCTCTTATTAATTTTTATTAACGTTCGTTTAATCAGTAGAAAATATAATAAAATAACAGTTCTTGATGCATTAAGAGCCGGGATAAACACACACAATTTCAAAAAGAATTATTTTGCATTTGAAAATAATAATCTTCCTGTTTCTGTGGTATTATCATTAAAAGATACATTTGGAAGTATAAAGAAGAATATTATTCTATGTTTGGTTATTGCTGTTCTTACAGTATCTACCCTTTTAGGTTTTGGTCTTATGGATAACTTTGGCATCAACATGGATGGAGCATTTAAAACCATGGGCTTTGAATTTGGAGATGCTGCTGTTTTTGGTGAGTCAGGTCACGAGGAAGAATTAAGAAAGCTTAAAGCTGTTGATAATGTGCTTGTGCATATCAATGGTAGAGCAACAATAATCTACAAAGGAAAAGAAAATCAATATAATTTAATATCAAATGATGATGAGAAATATACTCAAAATACAGTTATGCTTGAGGGACGTTTCCCTAAAAAAGACAATGAGGCAATGGTTACGATAGCAATTGCAAATGTTATGAAAATAAAGGTTGGCGATGTTGTTAAGCTAAAAAACGGATCAAATGAAAAAGACTATCTTATAACAGGCATTAATCAACGTATGGAAAATGCCGGAACTACTATGACAACTACTATAGAAGGAGCTAAAAGATTAGGAATAGATTGCAGTAATAGTAATTATTATATAACCTTAAAGGAAGGTGTAACATATGATGAATTTGAAAAGACATTTAATGCATTTAATGATGAGAATGACTATAGCCTAAGCATTACCAATTCAGCGGATTTTTTGAAAGGAACAATTGATGGCTTATCCTCTGCAATGAAAATGGTATGTATATTCATTACAATACTTACAATTTTTATAGTCATCTTTGTTGAATCACTTGTAATCAGGTCTAAAATTACACGTGAATATCGAGGATATGGAATCAGCAAGGCTCTTGGAATGACATCAAAGGAGCTTATTAGCCAGATTGCGCTTTCTAATATTCCGGCAATTACAGTTGGATGCTTAATTGGAGCTTTAGTTTCAAACTGGGCAGGAAAGGCTGTTGTTAAAATGGCATTCTCTTATATGGGAATTCAGAAAATAGCATTTGT
>JAILNN010000168.1 GCA_024691565.1 Lachnospiraceae bacterium
CACCATTAAACTTCTTCTTATCTGCCTCTAACTGTTCTCTTTCCTTGCGAAGCTTCTCTTCTTCAGCTCTTTTCTGCTGCATAAACTTAGCCTTATCAGCCTCAAGTTCATCTCTTTCCTTCTGTAGCTTCGCCTTCTCTAAATCGACGTCATCTATAGAATCAAGCTTCAACTTAGTTGTTCCGACAACAGAATTAGATCTCTTTCTGCCGTACTTCTCAACCATCTTTGCAGGATCTTCAAAATCAGGTTCTTCATCATCCAAACCTTCAAGTAAGATATCTTGCTCCTCAGCCTCTTCACCAGCATCGTCTAACAACCCCTTAGACCCGCTCTTTGCAACAAACGTACCTGATCTTTTTATTCCATTATCAGCTTCAAACTCTCTAACCGCATCTTCTGGATTCACAAAGTCTGGCTCTTCTACTTCATTCTGATTAACATTAATATCATTCTTTGGCATAATGCTTACCTCCTTGAATTTATAACAAATTCTTTTAAATGTATTTTTAAGAAATTACCCTCTAATTTCTCATTTTTTATTTTTATAAATACATCTTAACATATGAAGTGCAACAAAAAGATAACAAAAATAAAACTTTTAATTATTTTTTTTCAAAAAAGTAAAACCAAGCATCGTCATATCGTCAAATTGAGGTTCGCCATCTGCAAAAGCGATAACTTCTTCTCGCATTTTACCAATCATCGCTTCATCATCCAACTCTTTATTGCTGTTTAAAACATCAAGGATTCTATCTATGCCAAATCTTTTTCCACTCTTACTAAGCGCCTCATTTAAGCCATCTGTATACAAGAAAATTCTATCTCCTGGTTCTAAATCAAACGAAATAGACTTAAACTCTGCACCTGGAATAAATGCTATTGGTGGTCCATGAGGTGTTTTTTCAATCACGAAATCTTCTCCAGACTTCATAATTGCTGGGTAATCATGTCCACAGTTACAAACATCCACATGACCAGTTTCCATGTCAACAATTCCAAGCCAAACCGTCGCAAACATTCCTACATCATTCTTAGCTGAAATAAGCTTATCCGCATAATTAACAACCTCAATAGCTGAACCGCCCAACTTAGCACGAGCTCTAATCAAGGTCTTTGTAATAGCCATAAAGAAGGCTGCTCCAATTCCCTTATCAGAAACATCGGCGATTATAAGAGCAATATGTGTATCATCTACCTTAAAGAAATCATAGAAATCTCCACCGACTTCCTTCGCAGGTTTCATCAATGCAAAAATATCAAATTCTTTTGCATCCATTTCTTCCTCACTAAACTCCTCATCAATTTCAGGAAGCATTCCAACTTGAATTCGTTTGGCAAGTTCGATTTCTGTTCCAATTCTCTCGTTGTTCTTAGTAATTTCGGTAATATTCTCAATATTCTTAATTATCTCATCTTCCATCGTATCAAGTGACTTCGCCAACGATTGAATTTCTCTAACTCTATATGCATTCATATCCAGCACCTCATCACTCTTAGTGTTTTCCCTGGCAAATCTATCAGCCTCCGCAACAACACTATTAACTGGAGCAATAATCTCCCTATGAAGAAAGAAGGATGTGTTCAATATAATTATAATAATCAAAACAACTGTAAGTGCTCCAACACCCTGAACAAAGCTTCTTCTAGCACTTTCTAACTCAGCAACATACCTCTGCGCACACATAATTCCCTCTATTTTACCATCGTCAGATTTAATAGGAACCAAGGCAGTAATATGAGCTTTTCCACCATTTAGATTTGAATATCTACCAACAATTTCCTTATCTGAGTTATTCTCCATAATATTTTTGAAGGCAGCCTCATATTCTTTTGAAGAGGATTTCACCACATGGCCAAGTTCCCACTCATCATAAGGACTATTCTCATTCAAACAATTGAATACGCAGGTAAACTCTTTATAATCCTTTGAAGGAACTATGGCATAAATCACAGCCATATCCATGGTATTACAAAGATCAGACAAAGAACTATAGGCTGAATAATAATAAACTGCATCATAGAAGGATTCTGATTCATCATTATAAGTCCCTTCTCCTGCGTTTTTCTGTATATCATCATATTCACTCTTTAACTCATCCGCACTATATTTCAAATATCTCTCAATTCCATCTTCTTCAACAATCCTAGTCGCTGTTTTGGCTGATTTATATGCTAAAGAATTGAATTCACGAGAATAATTCTTAGTGAATCCGTAATAACCAATAACTACGATAATAGAACCAAATAAAATCAGAGTTACAATTATCGAAATTATAATCAATGTATATAAACTTCTCCTCTTTTTAAGTTGCAATTTGTACCTCTCCCTTCAATATAATAAAACGGTATACAACAAATCCCCATACAAAAAATACTGATGTAGCTTTTTGCATATTTTAACACAAAGTTACACCAGTTATCTATTTTTACTGCGAAATATTTAAATTCTTTTTAATTCTAAGGATGTTTTTTCCATCCTTATACTCATAATCTACAGAGTCCATCATATTCTTGACAATATGAATTCCAAAACCACCTTCTCTTTCGATAAACATCGCACCCGAAGTATCCACTTCATCATATGCAAGTGGATCAAATGGTTTTCCTGAATCCATAAATTGAATAATTACCTCCATAGGTTCTTCTCGAACAATACACAAAACCTCAGCCTTTCCAACATCAGGTCTATAGGCATAAGAAATAATATTAACAAGGATTTCTTCAACCGCAAGCTTAATCTCAAAAAGGGTTTTGCTTTTACAACCATAAGAGGCAAGCTTATCACCAATGAAATCCTGAACTGGAGTTACTGCATCATCAGTGGCATCAATTATAATTGAGTTGCCATCTTCGCTGATTTTGTAATCCATTGATTCTTCATTTGAAAATCCACCTAAGTGAATAACATCCATATCATCCATTTTCATTATCTCCCTCTACTTGTTCTCTTGGAACCCAGTTTTGTCCGTCCCAAATCTCATCATCATCTTCTTTTTTAACTTTTTCTCTTGGAACCCAATTTTGTCCGTCCCAAACTTCATCATTTTCATCTTCTTCTTTTTTAACTTGTTCTCTTGGAACCCAATTTCTGCCATCCCAAACATCATCCTCATTACTGGCTTCAACATCCGGATTCCAATCTCTTGTACTCCAAGTCTCATCCTCATCTGAATCATCATTCTTTTTATTAAAAAGGCTAAAACCCTTCTTTTTCTTATTAGCCTTCTTATCAGCCTTTTTATTCGATTTTTTATCTGATGATTTATCTGATGTTTTAGTATTATCATCTGATTCACTATCAGATTTATCCTTAACTTTTGTCTTCTTGCCTTCTTTATTTCCTACTCTTTCAACAATTCCATCCATAGCCTTATCAAACTTTTTTCTAACCCACCATGTGGCAGCATATGCTGTAAATGTTCTTGCTGTAAAAAGAGAAAGCTGCAATTCTTTATCATCATTTTCAAAAAAGATTAAAACAACAGGATAGAAAACATAAGACCTCACAAATACGGCAACAACATTTTTTCTAGCCTTAATATTAATGCCTCTTCCGATATTATTAACAGCCCTCTTAGCTTCTTCAATTGCTTCGCTAGGGTTAATATCGTCATCGACTTCATACACATAATCCTGATGTGCAACACCAAGGGTCCTAATCTTCTGTCCACCTTCTGCAGGTCCCCAAAGCTGAATTCTGGCCTCATCCGTAGCAACGAATCGCCCATCTGTATCCAATTCTACTTGATTCAATAGAATCCTCTTTACTTCCTTAAAGAGAGGATCTTTCCTGCTGTATCTCATAAATTATTTATCTTCCTTATCTTCTTTATCTTCTTTATCTTCCTTGTCGCTCAAAGTGATATTAATGTTACCATTGTTAAACACTATATAATCAACATATTCAGTAGCCTTAAGACTCTCACTAGAAACCTCTAAAGTTCCCTTAGCAAGATATCCCTCTCCAGATGTATCTTTAGAACCCTCCTCAGAACTTGACTCTTCTGAGCTTACATCTTCTGAATCTGTATCCTCTGAGCTTGTGTCTTCAGAGTTTGTATCCTCAGCGTCTTTATCTTTGTCTTTTTTATCTTTCTTCTTGTCTTTATCTTTTTTATCTTTTTTCTTATCTTTATCCTTCTTCTTGTCCTTTTTCTTATCTTTTTTGCTATCTTTGTGACTTCCTGACCTAATCTCTTTAACCTTAGTTTCGTCAAATTCTAATCCATTTTCATGGAACTCAAGTGTTTCATAGAACCTTCCCTCACTATCGGTTTGATAGTTGAAAGTCATCTTACCATCAGGATCAGAAATAACCCAATCATTAACTTCCTTTAAGAAAAGGAATCCAGCACTTCCATCAACTTCATTTCTTAGTACGAACGGATAATCTGTATCAGCGCCACCAACTTCAACGCTTCCATTCGACATCTCAGGCTCATCTAAAATCTCAGCCGTAAGTTCTCCATCTTTCTCAGAAACATAAACTGTGAAAATGATATCAACAAGTGTATATTCATAGCCATCAACTTCAGCATTCTTTTTAAAAGAAACTGTTGTCTTTCCAGCAACCTTAGGCTTAACATAGTAAACTTCTTTTTCCTTGCCTTCACCTGTCATTACTGCTTGACCAGCCAACGCCCCCGCATTAACTTCATCATCGTCAGATGACTCTTCCTCAGAAGAAGTTTTATCCTTCTTCTCATCCTCAGCCTTCTCTAGCTTCTTTCCTTCTTCTTCTGTTAAAAGGTCAATTACATCGCTGTTATCAATTGTAATGTCCCACTTGATATCAGCATTATGTTCGCTATAAACAGTAAGTTTAAGATTCTCATCCTTCTGCTCATACTTTATGGGATTATCGGTGTTTGCATACTTCTTGTCCTTATCCTCAGCCTTTTTATTAACGTTCACAACAATAAGAATAATCGCAAGAATCACTATGACTACCGCAGCTGCAATTATGGCTATCTTCTTTTTCATATCCACAACCCTTCCTGATAACTACAAATTATTTATTCTGACGCAGAGGTCGGACTAGCCGTTGCCTCTGTCGTCTCACTTGTTACCTCTTGATTTGGAACTGGTGTAGGCGTCGCTACATCTTTGCTCTCAACCGAAACAATGATAGTGTCTACCATATCCGGTGCATCAATTGGTGAAATCTTAATCTTATACTTAACAATTTGACCTGTTGTATTCTCTGGAACCTTAAATTCAAAGTTTCCGAAGGTCTCACTGCTATTAACTACCTTAATAGTATCAGATGTAATCTCAGTTTCTGCCGTATCAACCATTCTGTAAGCAGTAGCAGTAAAGCCACCCTTAACAAGAACTGTACCATGTAGAGTCTTTCCAGATTTAGCAGCCACTTCACAATCTTCCTGACCAACAGTGTACCAAGTTCCACCAGACTCAACTCTTGTAGTCATTGTAACATCGCTAAGTCTAAGAACTCCACCATTTTCTAATCCATTGAAGGTCTGATTAACTGTTCTAGAGATGTTCTTTTCTCCGTAGCCAACATTTCCAGTTACACTCTCGATTGTCCAGTAAGCACTTCTACTATCTACAATCTTCTCTGTAAGTGCTGCTGACTTCTCATCAGAAATATCAACTCCCTGACCATCACCAGCTGTATTAACGATTGTTTCCTCGGTAGAAGAAGCATTTGCTGAATCAGCAACCTGAGCATCTGCATTCTTTATCTTAACATCCGAATTATACGGAATAATATCAATAGATATAATATCTAAGCTACTACTCATTTCAGGAAGGAATACCTTAATTGTCTGTTCTTCACCCGCCTTAAAGCTCTTCTCATCACCCTGAATATAACGGTTAATGTTTTCAAACTTAACATTCCTTAGAGTACCCATGTAGTCACGATAGTTAAATATCATCTTAACTTCAGAACCAGAAGATCCATCGCTGGTTTCTGTAGATCCTGCAGTCTTAAATGTAAGTTCAACTGGTGCGATAGAATTCTCACCATAGAACTCAGTTGATGAAACTTCATGTGTACTAATATGCTCTGTCAATGCATACATATCATTGAAGGTTGCATAGTTCTTAGTCTTTGCCTCGGTTGAAATAACAGTACCAACGGTCTGATCAATTTCCTGCTGAGTAATATTATATACAACTGCTGTAGCACCGCTAATGTTTCCACTAACCTTACCATATCCAGCAATCGAATAACCTGTAATCTTCTTAACAAACGGAATATTAAACTTAACATCCGCAAATAATCCCTTTGAAACACTAGTATATCCCTGGTCTGTAAGGTATACATATGGTGACTGATACTCTGCATCATCAAGAGTTGACTTGTAGAAGAACGAAACAGCAATATCATTATTCTCCTTAACAAGGCTTCTCTCCTTAGTACCCGGTCCAAATGAAAGTGAAATCTTCTCTTCCATTGGATTAACATAGGTATTAGTTACAAGTGGTTTAGCAGAAGTAACAATAACTGCCGAAGCTTCCATCAGGTAATATGAATATGTACCAATCACAACACCATCTCTAACATGCTGAACAATCGCATAATCAAAGACTTCTCCAGCATCCTTACATTGAACCTTAAGTTCACCAGCCGAAATAAATTCGGTTGCCTTAATTCCCTTTGAGTAGTATACACTCCTTCCAGAAGAATCCTTTCCAAAGAGGAGGTTTCTATCTGAAGCTTGCATATATTGTGAATAAGGAATTGCATATGTAAGCGATGCATTTACCTTAGAATCGCTCTTTTCCTGATTACTCTTAGATGGATAAATGTAAAGATTTATCTCATCATTTGTTGAATCAGGTTCACGAGAAACTGGTGTAACCCACTCATCACTTGTCCATACTAACGTATTATCTGTAAACTCAATTGTCGGCATTGTCTGTGGCGCACCAATTGGGAATACCTGTGAAACAGTTTCCTTATTGTTGCTGACAGCAATCCTATTAGTCGTCATATTTCGATAATATTCATCGTTTGTCGTCAACTGAAGTGAACCATCACTAATAATCTGAGACAAGCAAACTCTCTCGATATTCCATGTTGCCAGCTGATTATTTCTTGTCTGAGCTGTAAATGTAATATCCTTAATGCTCTTCAAATCCGCAATCGGAGGAAGAACAAATCTATCAATATGGTTTGCACGAATCATCCATCTAGGATCAGTTACCGAACCCAGTCCATCGGCTGCAGCACCTTCTGAAACATCAACTGTCTTTGCTTCTTCATCCATATATTCATACATCTGTTTAGCCACGTCAAAGTCCATGGTAGCTACCGCTCCAGATGTTGAAATATATGATACTTCAGCCATAATTGAACCAACAAACTGATTGTATGCTGCGTCATTTGGTCCTGTAGCAACTTCACAAAGTACCTTAACTGAACGTGTCTTATAAGCTGTCTTAAAGTACTTAGCAAGCTCACTTTCTAATCTTCCTGCACGACCTCTAGGCATTGCACCTTCGTTTTCTTCAATATAGTCAATATCAATCCAACCGACTTTATCAATAACATATGAAAGGAAGGTTCCGCCTGAAGTATCCTCAGAAACCGTAATCTTCTTAATATTTAACTTATCAAATGGATCAGCATCTGAAGAAATATCCTCTGGAATAATTCTAACTCCAACAACTTCTCCATAATCCTGATTTGTAGAAATCGTGAAGCTTTCAGTCTTACCAGATCTAAATCCGTCACTTGAAATCTGCTGGTTAGCAAGAACATAAGCACTGTTACCATTCTTAAATACAAGCTGGAAGTAGAAGTGGTTTGTTGAACCAGAATCACCATTTCCATTATCATAATCCGGATCAGATGCAACCTCAACTCCTATCTTATAGGTCTTTCTCTTCTTAAAGAATCCCCAGTCAACCTGAGTCTGTTCCCATGACATTGAGTATCTAACTGCCGAATAATCTTTTTCTCTTAGATTATCAGTTGAATCAGAACCAAAGTTAATGGTATATGTTTTACCACCCTTGATTAACTGATCAGATGTAAGCTCTATATCAGTGAAATTACTATCTACATAGATAGGATTTCCTTCTTCATCAGTTACAATATCGCCATTTTCATCTGTTAAAGGTACCTTTTCACCCTTCCTATCACCATTAGCGTCTAACTCGTTACCTTCAGCATCTGTAACCGTTGTCTCACTTGACTTCAAACTAAAGATTTCAGCACTAATTGCATCCCTCTCAAACCAGTAGTTTGTAGTTGCTCCAGCAAGTTCAGTTGGAACTATGTAAGCTCTTCTCTTCTTGAAGCTTTCAACGTAATCGATAGTAAGGTTACTCATAACCCACTCATCTGTGCCGTTCAAAGAAACATCCACACCAGTGAAATCATAGAAATCTTCAGCAGAAATAAGGAATGATATCTCACCACCCTTAACAAGTCCAGATTCCTCAATAAAGTTTCCATCATTCTTTGTTGGCCATTTACCCATATAATCTGAAGCCGCTGTAAGAACTGAATACTGTGTTGTGCTTCTAAACGAACCATCCATAGTATTGTAGTAGAAACGCATGTTTACATCGTCCTTTGTTCCAGCTTCAGTCATTCTATCACTAGTATTTAAAGTAATAAGGAACTTTCCTTCTTCCTCATCTGTAGGAATAATAGGACTTCCACTCTTATATTCCTTGAAATCAAAGCTCTGCTGACCACCAGCCTTAATCTTAACTCCACCTCTATCTGTTGTAGTGTAGTAGAACAATGGTTCAGCACTCTCATAAACATATTCAACTGTTGCACCCTCAACTGTGTTTCCGTCACTATCGGTTCCAGTTGGGAAATATGCCATACAGCCACCCTTATAAATTGAAACTCCAGCAAGTCGAATATCATCAGAATTAGTCTCTGATAAATTAGTATTCATCTTATTTGTAGGGGTGTTAATTGTAATTCCGTTCGCAGCCACAGCCGCTCTACCTAACTCACCAACACAAATTTCTGCAGTGTAAATCGACTTAAAATCAGGTAAAAATCCCTGGAAAGCGATTGAATCACCTCTCTGTGCAAGTCCAAATAAGGTATTTTTCTTATTATTCTTATATAAGTTTGCATAACTATTTAAAATGATTGGAAGTGTAACTTTTCTAGTCCAACCATGAGTATCCTGATACTGAATAGCCAAGGAAATATCCTCAACAATTCCATGGTCCTTATTCATCCTAGTAGCGGCTTCATTGATAAATGCCTCAATTCCACCATCATTCATATCAGAAAAATCCATCCTAAATGTATACATTGAAGTATCTGATGCATACTCCTTAGGCATGGTATCTTTTTTATACTGTTTAAAATTAAAATATGTATTTCCCTTCTCTCCAATAACAAAAACGCTATCATTTCCAGAAGTAGAAATTGTTGACTTACTCTTTCTAGTAGCATCAGCCAATAAATATCCTGAGAAATCAAGGAAACGCTGACCTGAAATCATTCCATACTCTTCATAACCTTTATATTCATTAACTTTATAAAGAGATAATCCACAAGCAGTCCAACTACCCTTTTCCATATAAATCTCAAAACTTTCAACAGTTGAGATTTCTGCATCAGCCTGGAATGCAAAATCCTGAACTGTCCATGCAGCAAGTGGCTTTTCATCAATAATCTCTTCTTTATAATTTAAATCCTTGATAACACTGCTTCCATATGTATCATAAATATCATTATTTTCGTCCGAATGGTTAAGTAAATCCACACTTCTTTCAAGCGCATCTACACTTGGAACAACATACTGAGTCCTTGATTTTCCATCCTTATCCTTATATCTGATGGAAATATAAAGAACATTGTTTCCAGCCTTAGCACCAGTTGAAACCGTCAAAACATAGGTATTATCAGGTGCTTTATTAGCCTTCCTATTCTTCCATTCGCTTACCGAAGCAGCTTCTTGATAAGCAGGAACATCACCATTAGATACAACACTATATCTATCTTCTTCAACCTCTTCTTTAAGGTCAACACTTGTTCCTCCATCAAGATTCACTTTTGCATTATAATCAGTTGATGTTGAAGTGTTACCACCACCAGCCGGTGCTACCGTACTATTAGGATCTGCAGTAACTAGTTCCAGACCAACCTCCGCCTTTGCAACGCTCGCGCATATTTTTGATATAGGAAGATATGTAAAAGCTAGGGATAAGGTAAGCGCTCCCATCAATATTCTTTTGTAATATCCATCTTTTCTCATAAGCCATCCTCAATTCTTCTGTATTCAAGGTATAATTATCCATTTACTACGAGCTTATTATAACGGCTAGGTAATAACAAAAGTGCAACAAAAATTTTTTTGTTTTTTAAAATTGCAAATCACCTAATGTTAAGCAATCCCGCAAGACCAGTCATTTCGAACACTTCCATGACATTATCATTAACATTTGTTAAAGTTAATTTTCCACCTTTTTTATTTATTTTAATATATAAATTACGAATTGAACGCAATCCAGCACTTGAAACATAATCCAAATCCTTCATGTTAAGTGTAATGTTTGCAAACCTATCAGCCATCTGCAAAAACAATGCCTCCGCATCCCTTGCAGTCTTTGTATCAAGGTCACCTGTCATCAATAACTCGCCTTCATCTCCACGATCAACTAATTTAATATCCATAATTAATTCCTCCCATTTTTATTTACTATTATTTACTTTATCTGTTCTTTTTTCTTTGTTTCTTTATGTAGTCTGCAAGTTCCTCAACTGTGATTTCGAGAACATCCTGTCCCATTTCTTCCATTCTCTCTTCAATATCCATTACCGCATAATCCTCGGCAGCCTCTGCCAAAAGTTCTGCAAATAAGAATGGAGCTGGTTCATAATCATCATCGTCCTCATCATCTAAGAAGAAGTCTCCTAAGTCGTCATCATCGTCGTCATCTTCTTCATCTTCATCGTAGTCACTGAAGAATGAATCCTCATCGTCATCATCATCAGTATCATCAAACTCAAAGCTTAAGTCTTCTTCCTCATCCTCGTCTGTATCATCAAAGTCATCGAAATCATCATAATCGTCAAGTGATGTCTCATCCTCATCTGACTCAGAATCCTCAAAGCTTCTTGATTTCTTCTCTTCCTCATCGGTATCTTCAGCCTTAGAAACAGCTCCCGAAC
>JAILNN010000170.1 GCA_024691565.1 Lachnospiraceae bacterium
AAGCCGGCTCATGGTGGTAGATATTACAAGAATTGCAACCACAAGAAAGATAAATGCAAAAGCATAAGAAAAGGTATCATGCTGTTTTAGTTCATCAGCTATTCTTTGTATTCCAACTATCGACTCTTTATCCACCATAACAGCGTAGTTCTTATCGATTGCATCTGATATCTGCTTTTCATAAAAAAGAACTTCACTGATATTACTTTTTTCTTCTTTTATGATCTCTCTCGCATCACTTTTTGCCTCGTCTGTTAAAGTTACAAGCATTGTAGAATATGGAATCAGCCTAAGAAGCTCTTCGTCACTCATTTTATCAAGTCTCTCGAGAAGCATATCCTCATCGATATCATCTATTGTCATTCCATACTCAGCCAGTTTCTTTTCAATATCTTCTATCTTATCTTTAAATGCATCTGAACTTTTAAGCTCCTCGGCATTAATCTTTCCACTCTTAACCTGACTCTCCGCATACTCTCTAATGGGAAATGCCTTATAACTCATATATACATAGGCAAGAGTCTTAAAGTTGATATCGCTGTCCTTTTCAGCCTTTGTATATTCATATTCCGGCTCCATGATAAGTCCACGAACTGTTCTCTCAAACTTTATTCCATTATATTCAAGCTTTATCTTGTCTCCTACTGCAATATCCCATTCCTTTGCAAAGGAACCATTAAGCCATACACCGTCCTCATCTTCTCCATCAAATTCTACACTGTCTGATACCTTAAGTTTTTTATTCTCCTCATCTGTTCCTTTAAATACATAAGGCTTCAAGATGGTGCTTTCATCCATCAGATATATATCCAGCTGCGCACCTTCGTAATCTACAGTTGTGCCTCTTATCTCGGTTCTGAACTGGGCATCCTTTACGAAGGGAAGCTCCTTAACCTGATTAAGATTTTCTTCTTTAAAACCTTCACCATATATCCAGGCATCAGCTATATTTGTCTTCTCATGGAATTCATTAACTGCCTTTCCACTTCCAACTACATTTGATTCAAAACCTGCATAGATAAATGTTGCAAGAAATGAAAGTATAAGTACAGATATGAATTGCCCCAGATTACCTCGCATTTCTCTAAGCATTTTTCTGTATAACATTACCACTCCACCTCCTCAACAGGAACTGGTGACTCATTGATCTTTATCTCTCTGACTTTTCCGTTCTTCATACGGATAACCTTATCGGCACATTTAGCTATATCTGCATTATGTGTTACGAGGATAACTGTATTTCCATAATCGTGAGACATAGCTACCAAAAGTTTAAGTACACTAACTCCAGTCTCTGAATCAAGGGCGCCTGTTGGCTCGTCTCCGAGTATTATCTTCGGATTCTTTGCAAGCGCCCTTGCTATAGATACTCTCTGTTGTTCACCACCTGACATCTGGGACGGGAACTTCTTTGCATGATTCTTAAGTCCGACTCGTTCCAGCATTTCCATAGGCTCTAGTGCGTTCTTCACTATACTCTTCGTAAGTGCCACATTTTCATATGCCGTTAGACTTGGAATCAGGTTATAAAACTGAAATATGAATCCTATCTTTTCAGCTCTGTAATCCGATAGCTTTGCATCATTCATGGATGACACATCCGCTCCGTCCACCGTAACCGTGCCTGACGTAGGTTTATCCATTCCTCCGAGCATATTCAGCACAGTGGACTTACCCGCTCCCGACTGCCCCAGTATAACTACAAACTCACCTTCATCTATGGTAAAGTCTATGTGATTCACAGCAATCTGCTTACCATCACCCTCACCATACACGCGTACTACGTCCTTAAATTCTACTATTTTTGACATTTATTCTTCCTCCTTCTTTTTCCTCTTAAGTTTCGCAATTGCTTCTTCCCCCTGATACTTATTAACTCTTTTTATTGCCTCCTTATCGTCTTCCGATAAATCATTTACACTTTTTCCAGATTCTGAAAGAAGTTCCATAAGCTCCTTCTTTGCCTCTTCTTCAAAAATCAGATCAATAAGGCGATATTTAATCTCTGACTGCATGCGTTCCATAGCTACGTCATGAAACATATACTCATTTTCATAAGCCAGTACTATAAGCTTGATGTAATTTGCGATAAGTGCTATATCGAGATCATCTCGCACCCCCTCCACGTGAGAAAAGATTCTCATTCCAATCGCTGTTTCCCTATCAAGGCTTACATCCTTACCTCGTCTCTTATTCGCCTCGTAAAGCGCTCTCTCGTCTTCAGCCGAAAACTTTGAATAAAATGTATTATTACTTAACATTGTATTGAAGAACATACCGAAGAGCTGTGCAGGCTTAATCTTCTTTCCATCAGGAAACGCCTTATCTATCTCTGAGAGTATCTTCTTTCTATTTAACTCCAGAGCCTGATTTACATAGTCCTCCTTAGAATCGAAGAAATTATAAAATGTACTCTTTCCTATTCCGACACTCTTGGTAATCTTATCCACGGACATATGCTTTAAGCCATATTCCTCCAGAAGTGGGATTCCCTGCTCCAGCATCATTCTTTTTAATTTATCTCTTTCCTCTTCACTAAACACTCTTATCGGCATATATATTTACCTCCATACCAACTTGCGACCATTTTCCTAAAACGGTCGCATAACATCCAAAAACTTACGACCATATTCTACTTTTGGTCGCAAGTATCATTATACATATATTTAGTTAGATGTCAATAACTATCATTAAATTCGATATCACTTTTTATAATATGGATGCCATGTAATAAGGAAGATATAATATTTCTCCATCTCTTTTTATGTCACCGTCATAAAGCACATATTGCATTCCAACACGATTGGTGAATTTTGTTTTAAATCTGGTTAATGATTTGATTGCTTTAACTTTTCCGGATTTAGCCTCTATCGGTATAACTTTTCGATTTTTTCTGATTAAAAAATCAATCTCCATTACCGGCTTTCCATTTTTATCATACTCAATATAAAATAAGATTTTATGCCCATTGTTACGTAAACACTGAGACACTACATTTTCAACAAACATCCCTTCATTTATATGCAATTTATCGGTTAGAATTGCCCTATAAAAATCGTTATCCAAATATGAACCATCTCCGAAACTTAGGTTTATAAGAAGGCCCGTATCAAGCATATAACACTTAAATCGCTCATCATCCATATTAAGCGTAAGAGCCGGACTGGGATCGGTTACATTTCTGGCAACATTAACAATCATTGCTTCAGCCAGCCAATTCAGCGAACCTTTATATTCACGATATCTTGCATTTTTGTCCACATTTGACAATCTAAACGTGCTGCTTCTTTCATGCTTTGAAAGCTGGGAAGGTATATTTTCCAAGATATTTCCGATGTACACCTTATTTTCCTCTTGCTGATTCTTGATATCGTTTCTATATAATTCCAGAATTTCCTTTTTTGCAAAATCCACTTTTTCAAAATCTTTTGTATCCACGTATTTTACAACAGCCTGCGGCATCCCACCCACACACATATATTCACGGAATCTTCGAAATATATCCTTATGAAGTTTTCCAAGCGGTTTAATTTTTTCAAAGTTGTTTTTTATAATTGGAAATGTAGCGTCGTCCCCCAGTGCCCATAGAAATTCTTCAAAATCAAGTGGAAACATCTCGATGGAATATTCTTCGGAAGGAATCAGAATCTCTGTTTTTTCGGTTTTTTTCTTAATTCCGGCTAAGGAACCGGTCTCAATAAAATCATATCTACCATCTTTAAGCAATGTTTTCAGTGCTTGGCGTGCCAAAGGAAATAATTGTATCTCATCAAGTATAATCAATGATTCCCGGTTATAAAGCCTAGTACCATATTGCATTTGAATTACA
>JAILNN010000206.1 GCA_024691565.1 Lachnospiraceae bacterium
TGAAAGATATTTGGTACCATCGGTATATTTTACCTCCGGTTCATAATACAAATACCTCGAAGGTGAATTCCATGTATTATTTTCCCTTGTCTGGTAACAGGTATATCTATATCCAAAAACCTTTGAATCTCCACCTTCACCAGCATCAACATCACGAGTTGAACCAAAGTTATAAGGAACACCACTAAAGGTAGTAACAGGCACCCATCCTTTATCAACATAAGAAATACCCTCTGCATCATAATGAGAGCTCTTAAGATGTAAGCCTGATACCTCAATCGGTGTACCTGCCCTTGAATCAGTTGTATACCAAAGTCCATCTAAATCCTGAGGACATTCTTTATCTTCCATGGCACTATCTGCAGGATATCCAAGTGTACCTGCACAACCATATGAAACCTCACCAAACATAATACTTGAAGCTTGAGCCTTATTCATAAATGTGGAGACACGAATATCCGTAATAGCTTTATCCGGATCAGATGTAATTGTATATCCTAAATATGTGTAGCAATGCTGTTCATTCTTGGAATACTTATATCTAACAACATCAGCCAAATTATGATCCCAAATATATACTGCCTCTTTAACCCTAAGCTTCGCCTTAGCCTTAGCTTCAGTATCTGCAGAAGCAACAATCATACTTTTAAAATACTGTTTTGTTTCATTTTTACTGTTAGAACTTTCGGTAGTATCACTTGTTTGTACAGCACTTCCATCAGCATCCTTAATAGAATCCTCTGTAAGATAATAAATAAAGATACCACCTACAAGGTCTTTCTTCATATACGAATTACAATTACAAGCTCCGCTCTCTCCAAATGTACGTGCACTATCATAGCCCCTAGGGGTAGTTGAAACATTGTTAAGAATCATAAAAGGACCTCTTCCATGATTAGCAACAATTGGTGAACCAGTATTAGGGTCTTTACTCATAAACAGGCAATTCCAGCCTCTAAATCCCATTCTACCGTTCACATCACCAATACCCTCTACTCCATGTATATCATCTTCATCAACTTCTTCTTCCTGATTAGGGTCCTCGACTGAGCCTACATTATTGTAATATGCAAGATAATCACCATTCACTCCTGTAGCACTATCAGCAACAACATCAGGGACTTCATCATAATCCAAATCTTCATCTTCTTCGGATTTTTCCATTAATAGACCCACAACAAATAAAACTGCAGTAACTAATGCCGCAATAACCGCTATTACCACACCAATAGTTCCTGCTATAGAAGAAAAGCCTAAAATAGCAGCTTTTGCACCACCAGAAATAGAAAAGAAAACGGCACCCAATGAAGATAATCCCATGCTATAACAAAATACACTTAATGCAAAAGTCACAAAAGAAACTGCAGTACCTATAGCCGATGCGATAGCCGGAACTGAAAACAGAGATATTACCACAGCTAACGCGCCTGAAGCTATTTGCATATATGTAGAAATCTTAGCTTGAGTATCTTCAAATGTTTCATCATTTTGCTGATCAATTAGTTTTTGAGATGCACTATCACGTTCTGCCTCTGATGTATATGCAACCTTTTTTCCTCTAACATTTTCATTACTATTCATCCATACTGAATATGATTTAGTTCCAATTATATCTTCAATACCTTCCTGCGCATAAGCCACTTTTTCAGTAATAATATCATATTCTTTATTTTCACCTATAGTATTAATAATAGCTTCTACACCACCTGTACGCATAGCCATGCGCTGTCCGTATGTCATCGAATCAAGAATAGGATAAAGACTTCTTAAATCAACCTCATCACTCGTTTGAATTCCTAAATCCACTAAATACTCACCCAGAGGGTAACCATCGTAAACTTCATATTCATTCAAAGTTTCATACATAGAAATAATAGTCGCACTTTGACAAGCTGTGGTTTCTACATCACACTCTGTTAAATCTTCCTCATCTTCTTTTTTAAGATCATTAATCTCTTTATTTAACTCATCTGAATCATAACTTGCTAATACATTTTCATAATTAGTAGCAAAATTCTGAAGATGTTTATGAAAATCCATAGCATCTTCTTCGTATTCCGCATCTAAATCTTTTAACTCATCAGCATTTAAATCTTCTTCAAGTTCCTCCCAAAGATAGTTATCTTTCACTAACTCAGCCCAACTCTGAGAAATAACTTTTCCGCTTTTACTATCAACTTCGTTATTATAAGCAGAAGTTCCATAATTCAACGCAGTAAAAATTGAATTAATAGTACTTGCACTTGAATTAAAAACTATTTTTTCAAAAAAACTATGATTAGCTTCTCCTGATATAATAAATTTACCAAGAAGCATATTATTCTTTTCTGGAATATTAACAAGATTTAGAACATCAAATGCCTGCTTTGCTTTAGGCGAACCCTCTTTATAATTTACAATAAATTCATTAGCCGTAGCTTCAATTGTATCAACAAAAGAAGAATGAGTCTTTTTAAACTCTTCCTCGTATTCAGAATAATCCTTGATTTTAGCCTGATCACTCATACTAAGTAATCTCAAACTACGAATAGCATCTGAACGAGAATAAGTTTTCTTATATCCCATTACTACAAAATTTGCTCCAGTACCCTCATTTAAATCTGCATTAATTGGAATATACCCATTGTTTTGACAGTTAGTAATTGCTGATTCCCTGCTATCCATGGAATAAAACAATTTCACATCACTAACATACTCAACCTTCTCTTCATCATCCTCTTCTGCCTCTTTACTACTATTTGCAAACACAGGTATTAAATCGCTCAAAGGATTCTCAAATGCCAAACAAGCCACAAGAAATGCTGCAATTATTGTATTAAAAAGTTTAATCTTGCTTGATCTTTTTCTTAAATTCATAGCCCTTTCTCCTTTCATACCTGTAATTTTTTCTTCTTACCGTATATAACCGCTCCTGTAAGAGCAATTAATCCAAGCCCTCCAAATACCAAAATCACACCAACACTACCATTGCCAAATATTGATGCTGTAACACTCATTCTAGTATTAATAGTCTTAATATTCCTTGGTTCTATCTTACCTTTAGCTGCGTGAAAATACTTCATTTCATATACAGTAATACTTTTTGAAATCATTGCATCACCATCACAATTACAACCTATACCAATCCACGAACCTCTAGTTAATCCTCCACTACATAATTGGTCTTCATCATAAAAAAACATATCGATTGCTTTCGAATTATTTCGGGAGATATTATCTTTAATAACAACTACTCCCTTAACGGTAATGTCATCTTTTCTTGCCACATAAACTGCTCCTCCCTCATCATCAGCTACATTACCAGTCATTTCAACATTAGATAAAACCAATCCAAGGTCATTCACATAAATAGCTCCACCGCACTTTTTGGCTTTATTATCAATAAATTTACACCTATCAAATATAAATACATCTCCACTTACAGGGCTATCATCTACATAAAGAACTCCACCACATTCACCTGCTTCATTTTCTGTAAAACTGCAACCTCTGACAGATACTTCTATAGTATTTGAAACTATCCTTGATCCACAAATGTAGATAACACCACCATGTTCCTCAGCTATATTACCATTAAAAACAGTATTTTTAATATTTAGCTCGCCATAGTTAAAGTAAATCGCGCCACCATCATCTTCTGAGTAACAATTCTCAATTCTACAGTCTGTAAGAGTAATAATACCACAACCATGATCATAAATTGCTCCACCAAAGCATTCATCAACTGACTGAATTGTTTTACAATTAGAAATTGTTACTCCCTTTAGATTAATTTCCGTTTGCTCTCCGCCACTATCCATAAAAATTCCACCGCCATGATAATCAGTTACACAATCATAAATTGTTCCACCTTCCATAACGAGTTTAGCATCACAACCAACAAAGATTCCGCCACCACCATCATCGGTTGCACCTCCAGTAATGACTCCTCCTCTTAAACCATCAAATCCCATTTTTTTAGGCTTTGAATCTATAATTTTTAAATAAGCGTTGTCTTCTAACCTTATAACTCCACCTTTTTCATTTGTAACATAACCATCATCTCTACTTCCTTCTCTCTGTATGTAATGGCCGTTCAAATCAAGAGTAATTTTTTTACCAGCTGGAATAACTAACTCCGAACTAGAACTATAATCAGCTCCCATTGTAATTACTGCCTCCTTACCATTTTTATCCGTGATAAGGTCTATTGCATTTTTAAGAGCTAACGATAAAGAAGAATATTCATAACTTTCCTCAAGAATATCATTCTTATAAATCTCAACTGATGTCCTTTGAGAATTATCAATCAAATCCATGTTCTTAAGAATCTCTACTTCAGAAGTATTCTCACTACTTACCTGATAATTTTTCTCATTATCGTTACAGAAGAAGAATATGCTTCCTTCAAGAGAATTAACATCTCCATAACCATCAGTAATTACTTTTTTATATTTTTCCAAGGTAAAACCAATTCTTGTTTTGTTAAGAAATTTACTAGAATAAACAATAGCATTTTTAGAAGGATCAGGTTTTACCCAGAAACGAAGCTTTTCCATATTTGTTGATATAAAAAGATCGTCATCTCTATCATTTTTACAGGTGTTATTCTTAATCCTGGTAACACCACCCAAAAAAGTAACTATTGATGAATTACTTCCATAAATTCCACCACCATTTTCAGTAGCATAATTATCTACAATCGAGCAGCTTCCAATTTGAACCTCGGCACCCTCATTAACAAAGATACCAGCACCTTTTGTAGCCACATTTTTCTCTAAAGAAATTCCACCATCTATTTTAAGAAATGAATTCTTATCACAACAAATTCCACCACCATTTCCATTCATTGATGCTCCAGTGATTTTTCCAGGTGTCTCAGAAGAATCTGTAATGTAAAGTTTTCCACTTCCCTCAATCTTAAATACATAACCATCTTCTTGTTGACTACCATCATTTATTCCTCTATCTATTGTGTGTCCATTTAAATCAAAGGTTGTATTCATTCCTTCCTCAACCAAAAATGGACTATTTCCATCACCAATATTAAAATCAGCTGTAAGCTTAAGTGTCACTGGTCTTTTGCCCGCCTTATCCATCCACTTCTGAGCTAAATCAACTGAATCGACCTCTACAACACTAAGTATAGGCTCTTCTGTTGGAGTTGGAGTCGGAACCTGAGTCGCTGCAGGTGCTTCGGCAGCACTTCCCGAAGAAGTATCTTTTTTATCCTCATTAGGAGGAGCCTCTGTAACTTCATCCGCCTTCGAGACACTAAACCGTCCATTTGGAGCAGCAAAACAAATAAAAGCTGCAATTAGGAAAACCATGCTTCTAAAGGTCCATTTTAGTCTTAATCCTTCCATGGCAATTCCTCCTTTTCAACGTATTTTCAGTCAAATCTCTGTATTTTCCAAAATTATTTTTCAAACTTTTCCGTTTTATCAATCTTATGCATATAAGTATACCAAATGAAAGGGGACAAAAAGGGGACAAAAATAAAAGAGAAATCAAAAAATTATTTTTAATTTCTCTTTTGTTTTAATTTTAATTTTCCTCTGGAATTTCTTTTTTTCTCTTATACATAAGAGCCAAAATAAATCCTAAAATACCACCTACAACAACACCAATTCCTCCACCTAAAGCAGCAGAACCACTTGAGAAAACAGAACCAGTAACATTGTTATCCTGAGTCTCATCTTCCACAGTTTCAGCTTTATCACGTTGAAAATACACATATGTGCTAACAGCTTCAGTTCCATAAAGAAATGCCTTATTATTTAAATTAAAAGCTGACTTATTTCCAAACTTATGAATACCTGCTTTATATCCAGATGGTGGCGTTGAAGTTCCTTTACAAACAACAAACGAGTCAGCAAGTATTGGCTGTTCCTTAGAAATGCATGCAGTATATAATGCAAGCCATTCCTTTCCTACATCACCATTTAAATCACCATGGTCACCTAGAACTTCTAAATTCTCTTCTTCCCAACCATAATCATTATCTGCTCTGTTACATTTAACTGCTTTATAATAAACAGTCTGGTCCTTGATAAGAGTTAGACGACCTTTCTTATCTTCCACCGTAACATCCTTTTCATCAACAATATACTTAGGAATAGGCTCAACTTTAACATTGTATTTCTCTGCATCCACACTTTCCTGCGTTAAAAAACCTATAAGCGCAAGAACCCCGCCAATTATAGCAGTCGCAGCAATTAAACACCCTACAACCATTGACACCACACCAACATGTCCTACTAAATATCCAATACCTATGCCCAGTAATCCGGTAACTGCAATACCTTCCACAAATTTTAAGCATCCCAGAGCCAGAGCATCATATGTAAATGCAACCGCATCCGCATTATCCTTACCATCAACATCCGCTGATGCATTATTTCGAAGTATCTCCGAAGTAAGAGCAACGCCTCCCTTATCATAGATTTCTCTATTTACACCTACGTAGAGCGAAATATCTTTTGTAGAAGAATCGAATTCATTTTTATTCTTTAAATCTTCCATCATATTTTCATAAGCATCCTCATCATTCATTGCAACCGCAATAAGATCTTTGATACTTAAATAATCTAGTCCAGCGATTTGTCCATCACTTAATGATGCCACAAGTGGATATAAAAGCTTAATATTTTTACCGTCAAAATCTGAAACATTTAAACGAAAGAGATCTAAAAGAGTATCTCCGCTAACACTTCCTGATTTAAATGAATAATCACATTCCTCCAAGAAATCCCTAACTGTAAGAGTAACAGTTTTATCAGCATATTCATAAGCCTCATTTGCCATATCGCCAATTTCCTGAACAGTTTCATCATCAATATCTTCAGGTGGAGTATCCTTATATTCTTCCGTCATTTCTTTTGTAAATTCGTTATACTCTTCTGTATCGAAATTATCAACCGTTTCTTCTGCTGCATCAGTATCATTTAACTCTTCAGAAATATCTTCCCAATGCTTTAAAAGAATTCTGGCACCACCTTCATATTTGGCACTAAGCGCATTTTCAACATCTTCCCTGGTAGTCATATTAGGATTTTCCGAATATGTTTCTTCTTCAAGAGTCCTGTAATCATTGTCCTCAATTCGATCAATCCAAGTCTCATCAGCTGTATCCGCTGCTCTTGCAAGCGTATTAGTAAGACAGTAAAGAATTAGCTCATTACCCTGTTGAAAATATGTAACGATATCAGAATGCTTTTTCTTCTCATCCCAAGAAAGACTATTATACGCTGTCTCACCCATTTCAAACTTCGTCTCATTAATTAAAAGATCACCAACACCGGCACCATCACAGTCATCATCCTTAATTCTATTAAGCATCACCCTCATACTATTAGCACGAAGATATCCTAAGGAATCATGATCTTTCTTCAGATTTTCCCTATATTCTTTAACTATTTTAAGAAATTGTTTCATAAATGGCTTAATCTTCGATTCATAAGTCGTTTCAATAAGTTCCTTATAATCACGAAAACTATATCCACCATTCATGTTCATAACGGCAAGATCTGTAATTGCTTCGCTCTTATCATCAGTGGTCAAATAACCAAGATAAACAACCATATCTGAGCTTCCGCCATTTCGACCTTTTTCACCGTCACCGGCTTTTTCATTAAGGTCTGCATAATTACCAGACTCATCTTTAAGAATAGTATATCCTCCATCACGAAGCTGTTTTATAGCATCTTCACTATTCTCACCCTGTCCAATTCTAAATTCTTTAATATACTTGTGACCTTCTGCCGCTTTTACCCTGCTTTCTTTTGGTGACAAATCGCTAAGAGGTGTAAGGCTCATTAAAACGACAACTATCAAACAAGTAATTATTCTTCGAAATATCATTTTCATGATTCCCTCCTAACTGATAGGTATGCCCCCATCGAAATTCCAAGTACCATTATCAACAATAATCCTCCCCAAATTGCAACTTTTCCTTCAGAAAAAATTGATGCAGTATTAGAAGGACTATCTGTAGCATCTGACTTAGGCTTCCACTGAGCATAAAGGGTAATATTTTCATCAGCAACCGTTGTCAGATTCTTAACAACCTCATCCGCTTTATAGCTCTTACCCGAACCATCCGGTTCAGTATTCCAACAATCAAACTCATATGGAAAATCATCATATGGTTTATAAGCAGGATTTAAAAGTATATAACTCTTATCATAGTAACAGGTCTTCTTGATAGATTTACCATAAACCTCCTTATTTGTAGCATTTTTATCATAAACAAGCTTATATTTTATAGGCTTAGTTTGAAAAGTTACTTTAGTATGATTAGTAGCAAATTTAAATGTATATGTACCATCTTCATTTGGTTCAAGAGAACTTGTACTTGTATCTTTTCTCGCTGCATTAAAATAATAACCTTCTGGTGTTTCTGGCACCTCTAAAATAACTTCATCACCTTCATGTCCCTTATACTCGGCAATCTCCGTATATCCTAAATCATTATTTCCCATCACAACAAGAAGTTTAATATAAGATTTAAAATAAGCTGAAATATCAATATCGTACCACGGATTATTTTTATTTCCAGTTTTATACTTAAGCTTATAATTACTTATGTGACTATCGTCAACAATAGTAGAATCAAGAACCCACTTTGTTCCTTTACCATTAGTGCATTCAGCAGTATCTGAATCAGGGAATGAAAGATTCTCCATTTTATAACTATCTTCTCCCCTGCATTCCCATTCCACACCGTACTGGTCGACTGCAACAACATTTATATTTTTAGTACTTTCTTTAACTAAATCAATTTGTCTGGCCATCTCAACTTCAGATTCGAAAGGATATGGATATTTATCCGCAGGAATATTTATATAGTGTTCCGCAAGACCGTTTTCCCAAGAATTTCCCCATGTATCTATATAAATATAATGGTTTTTAACTTTTACACCATTAATCCAAATATTGACGTCTCCTCCCCAGTCTCTACTCATAATTCCACCGCCAAAGTTTGCCTGGACATAGATTTTGCTTGGGAAGGTATCCCCCGTATTCATCTCATATTCATAAACATCATCTTCATCATCAACATAATGTTTTATATCAGGGCTCATATATAACAAATCTTCTTTGTCACTAAGTCCTCTGTTACTCTTACCATATATTCCCATATATGCATGATCCCAGCCATCTGCATCATTAACTACTCTGATTTGCACCCTAACTTTATATCCATTAGATGAAGGAACAAGCTTTTTCTTAAAAATAACCTCAGGATTAGTTTCATCCTCTATTACACGATAATTCTTATTATCAGGTGAGAATAATTTAATATCCGATTTATCATTATATTCAAAAAAATCCTTAGTAATTTCCTTAGTTTCAAAATTCATATTATGCTTAACGCCAATGGATGAATCCTTATCTAATTTCTCCTGAACACGAATTGGTCTAAGATTATAAAACATCAGGTTATCATCCTCACTAAGACCATTTGAAATTTTACTATTACCTGAAATAATAATCCTTCCACCATTAAGGATAACCTTTTTATTAACTCCCTCATCAGCTACATAAACACCGCCACCATTTCCTTCAGAACAAATATTTCCAGTTATGGTAGTACTTGTTAAACTTAACTTTCCACTGTTATCACTATTTGCATAATAAATAGCACCGCCATTTTTATTTGCATAATTACCATTGAAATAACAATCAGTAAAACTAAGATTATTATCACCCAAAATAGCACCACCATTTTTCCTACAATAGTTATTTTCAAAAACAACATTTTTAAATGTAGTATTCTTACTTGTACCTGTGTAAATACCGGCTGCATCATTATTTGCCGAATTATTGGAAATTGTCATATTCTTAAAATCAATATCTACACTACCAACGTTGTAAATTGCACCACCATTTTTTGCATAGTTTTCTGTAATTTTATTCTCCCCTTCAAACGTAGTCGAGCCTTCAGAAGCATCAATATAGATTCCACCACCATTTTCAGTAGCACTATTACCACTAATATTACAATCTTGAATAACCATATCCTTATGATTTGTAATTCCACCTCCAGTGACACCACCGTAGTTTTGTATAATATCACAATTAACGATTCTAGCATCGCCCCTAGAGTGGATACCAACGCCACCACCATAACTCGCAATAGAATTTCCACCGATTTTACAATCATTCACCCTAAGTATTCCACGATTAAGAATACCAGCTCCATTATCTGAAGAGTTATAAATGATATTACAACTGTTAAACTGTGCTATCGCATCTTTACATACCATAACACCGCCACCATTAGCAGAATTATTTTCATAACTACCTGCTCTATTACATTCTATCGTAACATCTCTGAACTCAGCTTCTCCTTCTTCTACATAAACACCTGCCCCTTCATTAGCAATATTATAATATATTTCACCGCCATTCATAGTGAGGTTACCATTAACATAAATACCTCCACCTTTAACAGCATTTCCGCCTGTAATTAATCCTATACCCTCATCGCCTAAATCATTAATTGTAAGATCTGAATTATTTTCAATTCTAATTACATTACCATCTTCCTTTATTTCATCAAAATATTCTCTTGACAATTCATAACCATTCAAATCAATTGTATGTGCTTTTCCATCATTAATAACAAGTGCTTCCGAAAGAATAATATCACTAGAAAGACGAATCTCATCGGTTCCATTAAGTGCTTCCCTAAGTTCTTCCTCTGAGAAAACACTTCCCGGATTTAAATCCTCAGCATAAGATGTTGTATATCCAATCCCAAAATATCCCCCAAATGTACCCTGTAATAATAGTAATATTGCAACAAAAAACGCCGCTCTC
>JAILNN010000012.1 GCA_024691565.1 Lachnospiraceae bacterium
ATATGATAGACTCTATACATTGATACAATGAAAACTAAACCATCAAACAAAACAAATGCCTGTGATTGTCAACTTAATTGACCCCACAGGCATTGTTTTTTTCTATTCTTCTTTAGACTCAGCTTCCGCCTAAAAACCTCAAACTCCATTTCGGCTCAACAAGCCTCAAACTCAACCTCAGCCTATTCACCCTCAGTTTCAGTCTCAAAAAACCTCAAACTCAACCTCGGCCTATTCACCCTCAGTTTCAGTCTCCGCCTCCGTCTCAGCTTCCGCCTCATCTTCAGGCTTATCAAAATTATTCTTTATATGCCACAATTCAGAAGTATCACCATCATATTTTACCCAGCCAGACTCTGTTTCAATAAACCATTCATTATCTTCACATTCCATCCAGCCATATTCACTATCATCCCCAGCAACCTCATCATACCAATATTGCCAAAGATTAGGCGATACATCTGTGTTATACCAAATGTAGCAATCAGTATCATAATCATAATAACTATCAGCTCCATAATCCCAAGATAGATGCTTATCATATTCTTCATTGGATTCACAAATCTCATAGATATTTTTCTTTTTATTTTTCTTCTTACTATTTTTCTTTGATACTTTTTTCAAATAAATATCATTTCCAAATATATCTATATTGCTAGGAGTATCCTCCTTAACAGATGTCTGGGAAGTACTTTGCTTATTATTATAATACGAAGTAATAGATCCCAAAATTCCTAACGAAATAAAAAGTCCAGGAGCAGACATAAAAAATAGAATTAGAATTATCACTCCACGAATAATTTTCTTATCTTCAGAAACTTTAGATGCATTTGACACATTAATCAATTCATCAACGTAAACAGGAGTTTTACTCATGGTAGCGCCGCATGATTTACATGTTGGATATTGACCTTCACTCCATTGATACTCGGCCTCAGCACCACAATAATCACATCTAAAATGAGCCGTATATGTTCCATTAGGATTTTTAAAAGCAATATCATTCGCACCATAATATGTGCCTTCTTCATTGTAATATCCCTTATGAAAAACCTCATTTGTTTTAGGATGAATCCACTCCTCATCATAATAAACATAATTATGATTTTTACCATTCAGTATAAGTGAATTATTCCGTATATTCTTCGGTGTATACTTATTTATATAAACACTCTTGATTCTAGGTCCGCTTGAATAAGAAGAGCTATATGACCTAGAACTATATGAACCAGAACTATGACTTCTGCTGCTATGAGATCTCGAACTATGTGAGCTCGAACTATGACTTCTGCTACGAGAACTTGAACTACTGGATCTCGAACTACTTGATCTTGAACTATGTGAACTTGAGCTGTGTTTTCCTGGTGGCATGATTTTGTTCCTCCCTATATACTGTTTAGTCAGATTCTAAATTTTGGCCTTTAAAACTAAGTTCAAAAGTTTGTTTCTAAAAAATCTGATTTAAAATTTTAGCCTTTAAAACTAAGTTCAAAAATTTGTTCCTAAAAAATCTGATTTAAAATTTTGACCTTTAAAACTAAGTTCAAAAATTTGTTCCTAAAAAGAATTCAAAAGTTTAAACCAATAAATTCCGTGAAAATAATATCACTAAAATGTTAAAAAAGCAATTATAAAACTATAGTGCCTCAATTTTGCACACCCAATATTTGTATAATAATTCTCTGTATGATAAAATGAATCACACATAAAATTTTAGGAGGGCCATATCATATAATGAAAAATACAATTTTTACAAACGAATCAACGACGTCCGTTGTATCCAGACGTATTTTATATACCCCTTCTAATTTTGCAAAAAGTTCTTTGCTATTTTTGCAGGAAATTGGCGAATTAACCGCCAAGAAGGTTCATACAAGCGCAAGAGAAGATCTTAAATCATACCTTTTCTTTTATGTGGTTTCAGGTGAAGGAAAATTGTCTTATAAGGGAAAAAATCACGAACTTGGCGAAGGCGATTGTGTTTTCATTGATTGTAACAATCCATATTCGCACATCACAGACGAGAATAACCTATGGACACTAAGATGGTGCCATTTTTATGGGCTTAACCTCCCTCAAATTTATCATAAGTATTGCGAAAGGGGAGGTCAGCCTGTTTTCAAACCTCGCGATGTAAAGGAATTTGATGACGTTTGGGAATTCTTAATCGATACAGCAGAAGGAAATGATTATATTCGTGACATGCGCTTAAATGAGGGTTTCAACCGCCTGCTAACTTTAATTATGAGCGAATCATGGAACCCATCAGAGCGCAATAATAGGAATTCAAAGCAGTCCGAAATAATTCATGTTAAAGAATATTTAGATGAACATTTTGTCGAAAAAATTACTTTAGACCAATTAAGCGAAATGTTTTTTATCAATAAATTTTATCTTACTCGAAAATATAAAGAGCAATATGGAATGACAATTAGCGCATACCTTATGAATCTCAGGATTACAAAGGCAAAGCAAATGCTCAGATTTACCGAAAAATCTGTAGAGGATATTGGGCACGAATGCGGCCTCGGAGAACTAAATTATTTTTCAAGAGTATTCAAGGAAATTGAAGGCGTATCCCCAAGTTTGTATAGGAAGCAGTGGTAGGCTTCATTCACGCTAAATTCACTTCGATTTTTTGCGCCAGCGCATCAGTCGCAAAATCCATGCTGACAAAAGCTTCATTCATGTTAAATTCACTTCGATTCTTTGCACCAGCGCATCAGTCGCAAAATCCAGGCTGACAAAAGCTTCATTCATGTTAAATTCACTTCGATTTTTGCGCCAGCGCATCAGTCGCAAAATCCAGGCTGACAAAAGCTTCATTCATGTTAAATTCACTTCGATTTTTTGCGCCAAAGCATAGGACCACTCCATTTCTACGCTACTCCTATGCTTTTTCCAAACAAATCATCATCAAATAAAACCACAAAAATTCAAAAAAGCATAGGACCTCCTTAGTTTCAGCCCACTCCTATGCTTTTTCCTGTCAAATCATCATCAAATCAAACCACAAAAATTCAAAAAAGCATAGGACTACTCCATTTTCCCGCCACTCCTATGCTTTTTCAACTAAAAAGCTTCAATCATTCCCTCCTCTACAACTACAAAAGCATAGGACTTCCCCATTTCCCCACTACTCCTATGCTTTTTCTAAAATCCGCAATTACGTTGACAACCACAGGCATTTGTTCTGTTAATTTATTAAACTTTAATCTTCTCTAACCTAAAAATCTCTACCCTTTTTTAACTTTACTCCACTTACCAAATATCTTCTTACCATCAACAACCTTAAATGCACGTACTCTCACAAATATATTCTTTGTCTTATATTTCTTAAGGTTAATCTTAAGCTTCAATTTTTTAGTTGTTTTAGTTTTAACGCAAGCCTTCTTACCCTTAAACTTCTTAGTCTTAGAATACTGAACTTTATATCCCTTAGCACCTTTGACCTTGCTCCATTTAACGATAGCCTGAGTCTTAGTTCTCTTAATTGATTTAATAGATACTCTTGCAGGTTTCTTAGTATTAGTAGCAGTGCTTTGTGTCTGAGTTACAGCTGCAGCGCTTGTTACAGCAGATGCTGTTGTTGCACTTGCTTTTGCTACTGTACTACCATTTCCTGTTGAAGTAGCATTTGAATTACTATCACCTGAATTAGCACTTCCCGAAGAACTATTTCCATCACTAGGCTTCGCACTCTCGCCAGGTTTCACATCACTAGAATCACTTCCATCACTTGGCTTTGCACTCTCGCCAGGTTTCACATCGCTAGAATCGCTTCCATCACTTGGTTTCGCACTCTCAGTTGCCTTAGGAGTAGCGCTAGTTTCAGGTGTTGAGCTAGTTTCCGGTGTTGTTGTTGCGGCACCTGTCACTACAGGAGTTGTAGTTGCTGATCCCGTCACTACAGGTGTTGTTGTTGCTGAGCCTGTTACGGCCGCTGGTGTTGCACTAACTGCAGGAATTGTAGCAGGACTACTTTCTTCTGGATTTTTTTCAATATATGATACTTTTATAAAATTATCATTTGCATACTTATCCATGCATGAGTCTTTGTATGTATATATAACCAAACCGTAATTTCCGTCGTAGAATACATCTTTACCTATCGTTTTAACATTTTCCAAAAATGTAAGTTCCATAATATCTGAGCAGTAACAAAAGGCTTCATCACCAATTTCTGTTAATGTACTAGGTATACTAACTGAATTCAAATTACTACAATCATAAAAAGCACGTTTACCTATTTTTGTAACACCATTTTGAATAGTAACATTATTTAAATTATAGCAATCACAAAAGGCATTACTACCAATACTTTTTACACTTGAAGGAATAACAATGCTTGAAATATTACTATAATAAAATGCCTTATTTGCAATTGCTGTTACTGTATCTGGAATTGTTAATTCATCACAAGAATTATTAACATCAATAACTATATCGTTAACTATAACCATATCGTTCTCTTGTAATTTTTTTTCTAGCCATGGTGTATCAAAAAAAGCATCTTCACCAATTAATTTAACACTTTTCGGAATAGTTATTTCTTCAATATCACAAGAATAAAAGGCACTACTTGCAATTGCTTCTGTATCATCCGGAATAGTAGTGTATTTACATCCTGCTAAAAGCGTATTGCTTTCTTTTACAATAATTGCATTACAATTATTTCTACTATCATATACTTTATTCTCAGAATCTACAATAATACATTTTACTTCAGGTGTGAATGCAAACGCTTCTTCACCAATATAAGAAACGTTTTTAGAAATTTCTATACTATCTATACAATTACAATAACAGAAAGCTCTACTACCAATGCTTTCTACACTTTCAGGGATATTTAAACTACTAGCGTTCGTACAATATTGAAATGCATTATCGCCGATATTCTTTACTGTTTCTGGTATTGTAATACTCTCTAATCCCGAACAATAACTAAAAGCATTTTTCCCAATATCAGTCAACCCTTTTGGAAAACTAACCGTTTTCAATTTAGTACAATCAAAAAATACTTCGTCATCCAATTTTGTCATAGAACCATCAAATGAAACACTGGTTATATTTTCATTGTATTTAAAAGCCCCTCTACTAATACTATTAACCTCTGAAGGAATAGTAACAGCACCAGTGCATGCACTACCATCAATCAAAATATTATTAACAATAACCATAGAATTTTCTATTTTTTTATTTGATAACCAATCTGTATAAGCAAAAACTTGGGCACCTATTGAGGTAACACTCGATGGAATATCCACTTCCGATAAATTATTACATCCATAGAAAGCTTGATATTCGATTTCTGTTACGCTATCTGGTATTATAATCTCAGTCAAATTATCTAGATAATAAAAGGCATAATTTCCAATAGTTTTAACACTATCAGGAATAATTGTCTTAGAGCTTCCCAATAATAATTTATCACTCTTTTTTTCGATAAGTGCATTACAATTATCTCGACTATCAAATACAGGATTATCATCATCTACAGTTATTGATTCCAAGACCGAGTTGCAAATAATTGCACATTCGTCATAATCAATCAAAGTTGATGGAAAACTAATTGATTTTAATTTATTACAATCAAAAATGGCATTTTGACAAATACGAGTTACACCTTCTGGTATTGTAATATTTGTAAAATCACAATTAACAAATGCATCTTTCCCAATACAAGTTACAGTCCTACCATCAATTTCACTTGGTATAACTACAGATGATTCACTACCTATATAACCCACAATTTTCACCTGATTATTACCATAAGAAATTGTATACTGAAATCCATCATCAGTACAATATAAAGGATAGTTTC
>JAILNN010000019.1 GCA_024691565.1 Lachnospiraceae bacterium
CAATAAAGCTATAAAAATATATTATTATGATAAATCTTAGTTATTTAACTCAACTTGTAAATTTGCCATAATCTAAACTTTTATGATTTATTATACTATAATAATTATACCATTTATTCATTCTAAACCAAATATTAATAATTACTCTTGGAAACAGCGTAACATCGGAGATATAGTAAATTTTTATGAAGAAAGGACTACAATTGAAGATGAATATCCTGTTCTATCTTCAACCATGTCCGGAATTTATTTTCAAAAAGAGTATTTTAATCAAGAGGTTTCAACTATAACAAATGTGGGATATAAGGTTGTCCCTTTTGGATATATTACTTATAGGTCAATGAGCGATACTGATATATTTCGTTTCAATGTACAAAATATTATAGAAAAAGGCATAGTCTCACCAGCTTATCCAGTATTTTCAGCCAATAATAAAATATTGGACAGTTACTTCTTAACGTATCAAATGAACAATAGTTATTCATTCTTCAAACAGATAATTTTATCTAAAGAAGGAGGTACACGATATGCTTTATCTTTTAAAAAGTTAGCCGCATTAAAAGTTACAATTCCAGAAAAGCAAGAACAGTTTAAAATAGCTACTACATTAATCGAACTTGATAAAATTATCACCCTTCATCAGCGTAAGTAACTATAGAATGGAGGTACAAATATATGATAAGAAATAGAAAAGAAACTTTTAGTTCTTATTTTGAACGATGGATTAAGATTTATAAAGATGGAGCAATTAGAAAAGTAACAATGGATAAATACATTCTTTCTTTAAGCTGGATTAACAAACTTGTTCCAAAAATAAAATTATGCGATATTGATAGGATAACATATCAACAATTATTAAATGATTATGCAAAATATCATGAAAGACAAACCACAATGGATTTCCATCATCATTTAAAAGCAGCCATTTTAGATGCAGTTGATGAAGGGTTAATTGATAAAGATCCTACCAGAAAAGTCATAATAAAGGGTAAGGAACCTAGACATAAGAAAAGAAAATATTTGAATCAATTTGAATTACATATGCTTATTAAAGATTTAAATCTTATCAACGAAATAAATTATGATTGGTTAATTCTTCTAATTGCAAAAACAGGAATGCGTTTTTCTGAAGCTATAGCATTAACTCCAGCTGATTTTGACTTTTCAAAACAAACAATATCAATCAATAAGACATGGGATTATAAGGGAAAGGGTGGATTTCAGCCAACCAAAAATAAGTCTTCTGTAAGAAAAGTCCAAATAGATTGGATGATTGTTTCGCAATTTGCAGCACTCATTAAAGATTTACCTATAGATAAACCTATTTTTGTAAAAAGTGAAGCAATATTTAATTCTACAATCAATTGTATATTAGAAAAGCATTGCATTAACGCTAACATACCAATTATAACATTACACGGATTAAGACACACTCACGCATCACTATTACTATTTGCAGGTGTATCAATAGCGAGTGTAGCAAAAAGGCTAGGTCATTCTAATATGAACACCACTGAAAAAACATATCTACATATAATCCAAGAATTGGAAAGTAAAGATGTAGATTTGGTTATGAGATCCTTATCAGGACTCACTTAACACTAATTACTTACGCTGATGAAGGGTGATAAGAGAATCTAAATCATGGAAAAATGATTCCAACATCTTATATTCAATATCACTAGATGGCAAAATTAATCTAATATTTCTAATATCTTCAACCGTTATATTTGCATGCGATGAAGCTTTGATTAAAGAATGAAAGTAATCTTGTCCTGCATCAGATTGTAAAGAATATGTTATTAATCTACCATTATCTTTCAACAGTTTACAAATTCCTACAGCCCCACCAATAAATGCTTTATTTTTTAGATTATAATAACCAATATTCCCTATTTTTCCAGAAATACTAATCAATAATGAATGCGTATCAAGTGTTATTTTTGGAAAGTTTTTAGCAACTGAAATTGGAATATAAAAATCAGTATCTAAATTTATATTTTCACCTTCAAAATCTTTGTTTTGAATAAATGAATAACAACCATCAATTTTATCTGTTAATAATGATGGTTTAATTGTTGATGAATAATCATATCCTGTTTGTTTTGTAATAATAGAACACATATCATCTAATTTACGCTGTTCCCAAGAAAAAATGAAAAAAGTGTGATTTTTTCACACTTCATTCATATTAATTAGACTTCAAACCCACCTTGAAGGATATAATCTCTAATTAAATTATATGCCTTTATTTTAACTAATGGCTTTGGTATATTTCTTCCTTCTTTAGCATCAAAGAATACCTTAGCAACATCTAAATCTAATGTGGCTATTAACCTATCAAAGTTTCCAAATTCGCCAATGTTTGAACTAGTTGGACGAGATTTCATAATAACTTTTAATAAATTCTCATCAATACCAATTAAAGTTGCAAATCTATGCATTTCATCATTCTTCTTGCGAATCTTATAATCATTAATATAATCCTTGAATGTTTTCCCTGACTCTACAAATAGTTTTCCACCTTGAATATCAGTAATAATCATATCTGCAAACGATTGATCTTCTTGTGATAATGTAGCAAAAGTTTTGTGAAGTTCTTCTAAAATATTTAATGCTTCAGCAGCATCAGGACCATCTTCTTGGATTGCTTTTACATACTTAACAAAATTACTATTCATGTAATTTGCATCAATCTTTCCAGTATCAATTTCGATAGCTGTAGAATCAATATCATATGGTACGTCTGGAACACTTGGTCCATGCCCATGAATAAATAATTCCTTATATCTTTGAGCTAAAATCAAAAATGTATTCTCATCAAATAACATTTTAACTGATGTCTTTTTACCTACATTATCGAAGAAATACTCATCTCTTGACCATACAAAGCCTTGAATCTTAGCAGCTTCAATAAACTTACACATTCTAGCAAAGTTTAAAGCAAACTCCATATTCGCTTCTTTTGATCCAGGTAATGTTTTAAAATCATTAACATTCGCAGCATTAAATATTTCTTTTATCCTTGTGAATAATGCGTTAATAGTTATTAGATTCTTTTCTAATTTATCCACAAAAACTCCAAACATTTTACTTCCAGAATATAACTCAAAGGCTTCTTTGATATTTCTTTCCATTGTATGTGGATATCTATAGTATTTAATAGTTCCATGTTGCTTATCTTTACCAAATATTCTATTTGTTCTTGAGAATGCCTGGACGATTGCCTCATATTTAATTCTCTTATCTAAATACAATGTATTAATCCACTTAGAATCATATCCTGTAAGCATTTGATCAACTACTATTACTAAGTTTAATACTTTTTCAGGAGTCTTCTCAATACCCAAATATCTTTCTTTATGTGCCATACGTAAGGCTACATCTTTTTTAAACTTAGCATATGTAGGAATACTATATTTTTGGTTAAACTTAGTATCATAATCAGTTAATATTTCCACTAAAGCCTCTTCTTTGGGAATTGCCGATGAATTATTCCCTATAGTTTCATCAAAAACACCAGTAATATTAAGTGTAGGCAAACCATTTTTACCCATCATAACCTTAAATAGTCTATAATATTGGCACGCTTCTTCTATAGAACTAGTTGCAAAGATTGCACTAAACTTTGAATTAACGCTACAAGTCTTCCAGTTCTTTAATATGTTTTCTACAACCTTATATTGATGTTGTGTTTCGATTGACTTATCATCTCTTCTTTCATATTGAGTTGATGGTATATAGTCCTCAATTCCCAATACTCTATTACCTAAATCATCGTCATAGCCTGCCATAGGTACATCATTTATGAAGTGATAATAAACAGCACTCTTCTTAGGGTTATTTAATGCATCGTCTTCATCTTTAGCTTTAGCTTGATTAATGGCTACAGACTTCCTTAATTCCATATCTGAAAAAGTGCATACTTTGTATGGATCAAAACCTAAAACATTTCCATCATTAATACCATCAGCTATTGAATATCTATGTAATTCATCACCAAAGACAGTGTTTGTTGTATTCATTTTTTTCTGATTCTCCTCATAAATAGGAGTACCAGTAAATCCGAAATATAGTGCTGTTGGGAATGTTTCCTTAATTGAAGCAAGCATTTCTCCAAATGTAGAACGGTGACATTCATCAATGATGAAAGCAATTTTCTTTCTACCAATTTTTTCAATATCCCTTTGGTTTACACCTTCATCTAATTGAATATTACTCATTTTTTGAATAGATGTAACTATCAAGTTATCTAGTGGAGAATTGCTCTTAAGCTTATCTATCAAGACATATGTAGACTCTGTTTCTTGAACCTCTTCATTATCTGAAGCAAAGTTATTGTATTCCAAAGCAGACTGAGTACCAAGCTCAATTCTATCAACTAGAAAGACCGCTTTATCTACTTTTCCTGAACCTGCTACCAATTGTGCAGCCTTAAAACTTGTTAATGTCTTACCAGATCCAGTAGTATGACAAATATAACCACCTAATTTATCCTTAGCGGTCCATTGCGCCTTTGTAACTCTATTACTAATGGCTTCAACTGCATAATACTGATAACTTCTAAGAACCTTTAAGATACCGTCTCCACTATCAGGAACAGTATAAAAACCTATTAACTTATGAGCCATTGGAATAGATAATAGATGTTCTATTATCATTTGCCAATCTTTATACTCTTTGTTATTAAAATCAGCCCAATGGAAAAAATACTTATCATTAAAAGGTCCTTGACCTGGATTTGCAAAATAAACTGTTTCTTCTGGTGTCATAGCTACAAATACTTGAATCATACTAAATAATCCAGTAAATACGTTATCTGCAGCGTATTTCTTTATTTGTTCAGTAGCATGAGACACAGGAATTGAGCTTTTCTTTAATTCAATATGAATAACTGGCATACCATTAATAAGAAGCATTAAATCTCCTCTTCTATCACTAACTAATGGCTTTTTACCAGGGAAAACAGGCTGTTCAACAATCTGATAAACGCTCTTTCCTCCAGCTATTTGCTCTCTGTCATATATATCTAGGCTTACCTCTTTACCAAAATGAAGAGTATCATCTGGATTATCTCTTTTGATAATCATAGTTTTACCATTTATGAACTTATTAAGATTAAATGGTGTCTTTAACTTATTAATTTGTTCAAGTAATTGTTTCTTTTCACCATCTGTTAAAGGACAACCGTTTAGTCTTTCAATACCTTTATTATTTTGAAATAAGATATTCGCCCAATTGTCTAACAATTCACTTTCGGTCTTATATTTTAAAACCTCTGTTGACCATCCTCTTCTTTGAAGGTGCTCAATCACTTCTTTTTCAAAAGCTAATTCACTATTAAAAGTCATAATTTTACCTCCAAAATCATACAAACATCTTTTCTAATAAAGATTTTTTTATATTTTTAAGCTTTTCACACTTACGCTGATGAAGGGTGATAAGATTCTCTATACCAGATAATAATGTTTTAATTTTTTCTGACTCTTCACCATTTGGCACTCTTACTTCAGTTGGTTGAACGACAGAAATATAATGACGTGCATGCCCCTGTTGAAGTATTGGGGTGCTAGATAACAAATAATAGTCAAACATTATATCCGAATCGTTTTTAGGAGTTAGTATTTTTATAACAGATGAGTTGACTTTAAAAGGAAAATCAACATATTTTAAATCCAAAGTAAAGTCATCATAAATAATACAACTACCCTTATCATATGCGCCAGATTCTTCCCTATATCCAAGTATAAAAGCTTTATTCGCAGTTAAGACAGGTATACCAGTTTCTTGATAGTGATCATCATTAATCATATATTTATCAGGTCTTTCAAATTTTAGAATATCTTCAATCTTACGCTGTTTCCAAGCGTCAGTATATCCTTTAAATCGAATCTTTGGTTTATCCATACCATCGGTTGGAAACATTTTTTCTAACAAGGATTTCTTAATTTGTAATAATTTCTCATACTTACGCTGATGAAGGGTGATAATATCATCAAGTTTAGTTACAAATTTAGCTATTTTTAGCTGCTCTACTTTATTTGGTTTAGAAATTTCAGTTTTTTTCAAATCACCGATTTTAATACTTTTAAATGTACTTCCCGTTACATCATTTAGAATTTGATTAAGCACCTTTTCTGAATGGATTACATGAAATAAATATTCAGGATCAACTTCGTTTTGATTTGGTCTTAAAGTAAAGACGGATTCGTTAATATTCCAGTTTTTTGGCTGATTTCTTATCAAATAACAGTCTCCAATACGACCAATTGATGTGAATAAAATATCATTGGTTTTCAAATCACTACGCTCTTGAATAATCTTTAGAGCTTCATCATCTACTTTATCACAATTATCATCCAAATATAGATGACCATGTTCAAAATTTTTGATTGTAACATAATAATTTTTACCACCATTATTTAGTACAAAGTTATCTCTCGGATTAAGACCTGTTCCTATTCTATTAACAACTTCATCAAATTTACGCTGTTTCCAAGCGTCAGTAAATCCTTTAAACCTAATTCGAGGTTTTAATAAATTTTCACTCATTTTACTCACCTCTCAATAGTTTTTGTAATTCAATTAGACCTTTTTTATCAAATTCATCAGCTTCTAAATCATCTATCATAGCTGCTAAACTTGATTCTGTTTTTTTGATTTGGTCATTTAAATCTAAGAATGTTGTTTCATACTTCTTTGATAATTTCTGAAGTTTTGAACTAAAGTCATTAATTAATAATTCTGGAAGGTTTTGTAATGAAATTAGTAATGGATTAATCCATTTTTTTCTTAATAAGTCTAAAGCTTCATCATCAGTTAAAGATTCAATTGCTTTTTTACTTTCTACTTCCATATTACTTTGTTGAATCTTGTATGTTTTCTTTAAAGACTTTTCCTCATCTATCAATTTAGCAACTAACATAACCTTTGATTCAACTGAATCCTCATCGAACTTTTGTCCTTTTTGCTTCTTAGCAAACTTAATTACTTCAACATTTACAAATGAATCTTTTTCTTCGCTTAATAATTCACTGATATCCTCTTTATCATCTTCTGATAATTCTTCTAAAGTTTCAGTATAGAACGCTGTTATTTCAGATAATCTTTGTTCACTTGCTTTCAATTCTGATAACTCTTTTGATAATTTTTCTTTCTGAATTAGTTCAAATGGAATAATATGTCCAATCCATCCATCTTGAACCTCTACTTCCTTATTATCCTTCTTTTTAGTAATCATATTAGGATCAACTTTTTTAACAGAATCAAATCCTTCTGTTTTTAGAATTTCTAAATCTATTGCTATTTGAGTCCAATCATTATCCAACAATTGATATGCATCATATTTGTCCACAAGTTTAATTGAAGAAACTCTATTAAATATTTCATCCGCAATTATACTTTCTTCTTTTGAAATGTTTACAGAATCAAAATTAGAAATTAATTCCCTATTTAAATATTCACCAAAAGTCGAGAATGAATTATTAAAATTATTTTTAAACTCATTAATATCCTTGTTATTATTAATTACTGACTTTATATCTTCAACTTTAACAGATGAAAAATCACCATTAGCAGTATCAAACAACTCAGCTTTTAATGAAGGGAATGCTTCCCAATACTCTTTATATTCATTTATTTCACTGTTTGGTATTCCTCCAAACATTGAAGCAAAAATATCATAAGATTCTGCCTTTTCACTAGAATCTACATATCTAGGAATATTTAAATTATAATCATTCTTTCTAATCTCGTCCTTAGATACAACTCTAGAATACTTATCTGTACTCTCTCGTCTAATAACAGTGTCAACTATTCTCTTAATATCAGAGGCCCTAAGTTTATTATTCTTACCTACCTTTTCAAATCCCTTTGAAGCATCAACTATTAATACATCATTATTATCTCTATGCTTCTTTAATACCATAATTATAGTAGGTATTCCTGTTCCATAGAAAATATTTGCTGGAAGTCCTATTATTGCATCTATATTATCATTTTCAATTAGATTTTGACGAATCTTTCCTTCCTCTCCTCCACGGAATAGAACTCCATGGGGTAGAACGATAGTCATAATACCATTATCCTTTAGATGGTATAAATCATGTAAAAGGAATGCATAATCAGCTTTAGCTTTTGGTGCTATTCCATAATCACTAAATCTAGGATCTTGCTTAGGCTCCCATTTTTGTGAATATGGAGGATTAGATACTACTGCATCTACCCATAAAACCTCATATGTTGATTCACGATTTCCTTCCTCAAAATATGGCCAATCATCAGCTAGAGTATCTCCATTTCTAGTAACAATATTCTCTGGCTTTATACCTCTCATTACTAAGTTCATTCTTGTTAATGAATATGTATTCTCTTTTAATTCTTGTGCATAATACTTAATCTTATCCTTATCATTTAAGTACTTTGCTACACTTTGACCAATATTAATCAATAATGATCCAGATCCTGATGTAGGGTCATATATTTCTATTGTTTTTCTATCTTTTAAATGTTCAGCCACAATTTGAGACATTACTAAAGACACCTCATGAGGTGTATAGAATTCTCCAGCTTTCTTTCCAGCGTTAGCTGCAAACATACTAATTAAATACTCATAAATAAAACCTAATACATCATATCCTTGCTTATCATCCATTGGAATTGGATCAATTAGTTCTATTAAGCTTCTAATTGCCTTAGTTCGAGCACCTGATGTATCACCTAGCTTACTTAGACCTGTCTCTAATGTATCAAAAATCTTATCAAAAACCTTCTTATGGTCTTTGTTTATTAATCTAGTAAATGAAGAAAGTGCATCTGTTACATCAGAAACATCAAAATCATTTCCTTTATTTAACCATGTTGAAAAAAGATTTTTATGCTCTATAAAGTATCCAAATGTATTTTGACAATACTTTACAATTTCAGAATTATCCTCAATTAATTCACTCTTTAATGATTCATCATCCCAACCATCTTTCTTTAACCCATTTTCCTCTTTATCAGACAAAAACTTATAAAATATAAATCCTAAAATATAATCCTTATACTCATTTGCCTCTATTTTAGAACGCATATCATTGGCTGATGCCCATATTCTTGATGCTAATTCTTGTTTATTCATTCTTATTCCTCCATTATTACCACGTTTTTAAAACTTTATT
>JAILNN010000023.1 GCA_024691565.1 Lachnospiraceae bacterium
CATTCTTCGTGGGGATGCTGAGAAGGATGTGATTTCAAAGCTTGAGAAGATGTGCCGTATGATTGCGGTGAGTTCGGATTGTGCGGTAGGTATTTCTGCTGCAAATCTAATTTTGGATAGCTTGGAACAATTTGCTGATGAGTATGAAAGTCATATTGAAAGAAGAAGTTGCGTGGCGGATGTTAAGCAAACCATTCCTTGCGTGACTCTTTGTCCTGCCCATGTGGATGTTCCGGGGTATATTGCACTTATTAAAGAGGGTGATTATGCAGGTGCGATTAAGGTGATTCGTGATAGAAATCCTTTTCCAACGGCATGTGCAATGGTTTGCGAGCACCCTTGTGAGAGGAAGTGCCGACGTGGACTTGTGGACGATGTGATTAATATAAGGGGGCTTAAGAAATTTGCTGTTGATAGCGTTTCGGCGGATACAGTTGAGAGCCCTAAGAAGAATGTTTCGACTGGTAAGAAGATTGCAATAATAGGTGCTGGGCCTTCTGGGCTTACTGCTGCATATTATTTGTCTCTTATGGGACACTCAGTTGTTGTTTATGAGGAGCATGAAAAGCCGGGTGGAATGCTTAGATATGGAATTCCTGAGTATAGACTTCCTAAGGAGGAATTGGATAAGGATATTAGGGCGATTCTTGCAGTTGGTGATATTGAAATTAAATATAATACTAAGGTCGGCAAGGATATTTCTTTTGAAGAAATTAGAAAAGAAGCCGATGCCGTATATTTGGGACTTGGAGCACAAATTGGAAATAGGATGCCTGTTGACGGGGCGAATGCTAAGAATGTTATTCCTGCGGCTGACTTTTTGCAGCTGGCTGCGAAGGGTGAACTTCCTGATTTGACAGGCAAGAGAGTTGCAATGATTGGTGGCGGAAATGTTGCGATGGATGCGGCTCGTACAGCGGTTCGTCTTCATGCAGAAGAGGTGCATGTTTTTACACGAAAAAGGGATGACTATACGGCGCTTCAAGAGGAAATTGTGGGCGCTATGCAAGAGGGTGTTCATTTTAGGACTTTGCTTAGTTTTTTAAATATTGAGGCTGATAAAGAAAGTGATGAGGTTCGTGCGGTTTGGCTTCAGCCTGAAATCGTTGCGGAATATGATGAATATGGAATGATTACGACGGAACATTCTACTAATTATCCATATAGATTTAAGTGTGATTACTTAATTTTGGCGGTTGGACAGAGAAGTGATGTTGAGAGTTTTGAAAAAGAGGGACTTCCTGTAAATCGAGGAAGAATTCTCGCCGATGAAACCTGCGCTGTTAAGGATATGGAGGGTATCTTTTCTGGTGGAGATTGCGTGACAGGTCCTTCGACCGCGATTAATGCTATTGCGGCTGGACAGGTTGCAGCGTTTAATATTGATGAATATTTAGGTTATCATCATAAGGTGGATTTGGATGTTTCAATTCCTGAGGCGCTTCCAAACCCATGTATTCCTACTGCGAGGGCTGAAATTGAGGAAAAAGATCCGAGTGACAGGAAGGAAGGTTTTGAATTTGTTGAGCTCCCAATGACCTATGAAGAGGCGATGCGAGAGGCTGGAAGGTGCCTTCGTTGTGATCATCATGGTTGTGGTGCCATGAAGGGAGGTCGCGGAGATGAGTGATAGAATTGCAATAATTATTAACGATGTTCCTGTTGAAGTTGATGCCCATACAACTATTCTAAATGCAGCTAGACAGAATGATTTTTTCATACCGACGCTTTGCTATATGGAGGGCGTTTCTGATATTGGAATGTGTCGCCTTTGTATGGTTGAAGTCGAGGGATATGAAAATCTGCTGCCAGCGTGCCGTACTAAGGTTAAGAACGGTATGGTCATAAAGACCGAAAGCGAAAAATTGACGGAATATAGAAAAGAAATTCTCAATTTGATTTTGGCGAACCATAATTTGGATTGTATGAGTTGCCCTAAAAATGGCAGTTGCGAGCTACAAGAGCTTTGCAATTTATATGATGTTAAGCATTCGAATTATGAGGGCGTGAAATTCAATAAAGAGAAGATTAATATTATAGTTGACGATAATCCTTATATTAGTTATGACCCAAGTAAGTGCATTCATTGTCAGAGGTGCATAAATATTTGTCATAATATTGCGGGAAATGGCGTTCTTAAAATTGGAAGACGTGGAAATCAGGTTACGATTGAGACGCCATTTGGTGCGGATTATAAGGCTTCTGGATGTGAGTCATGTGGAAATTGTGCAAGTGTTTGTCCGACAGGCGCGATGACCTTGAAACGACGCAATAATTATAGGAGTTGGGAGACCACGAAGGTTAAGACTACTTGTCCGCATTGTGCGACAGGATGTCAGTTTTATCTGGTTGTTAAGGATGGAAAAGTTGTTGATGTTCAGCCTGCAAAGGGACCTTCTAATAATTATAGGCTCTGCGTTAAGGGGCGTTCTGGAAGTTTTGATTTTGTTCATGCAAGTGATAGGCTTACAAAGCCTTTGATTCGCGACAGAGAAACCAATGAATTTAGGGAGGTTTCATGGGACGAAGCGATTAAATATACCGCTGATAAATTCATGGAGTTAAAAGCAAAATATGGCGGGGATTCGCTTGCGGGATTTGCATGTTCCAGGTCCGCAAACGAGGATATTTATATGGTTCAAAAAATGGTTAGAACCTGCTTTGGGACGAATAATACAGATAATTGTGCTAGAGTTTGCCATTCTGCAACGGTTGCTGGACTCGCACGAACGCTTGGTTCTGGTGCGATGACTAACCCTATTGCGGATATTACTAAGGATGTCGATTGCATTTTGCTTATCGGTTCAAACCCTGAAGAGGCTCATCCTGTTGTTGGAATGAGAATTCGAAAGGCCGTTATGAATGGAACGAGACTTATTGTGGTTGACCCTCGTGATATTGGGCTTACGAAGTCCGCGGATATTCATTTGAAACTTAGACCTGGTACCAATGTTGCTTTTGCGAATGGTATGATGCATGTGATGATTAAGGAAGATTTAATCGACCATGATTATATAGAGAATTTTACTGAAGGGTTTGAGGAATTGAAGGCCCTGGTTCAGGATTATACACCTGAGAAGGTGGGCGAAATTTGTCATATTGATCCAGACAAACTCGTTGAGGCGGCTAGGATGTATGCGACTGCATCGAAGGCGCCAATCATCTATTGCCTCGGCGTTACAGAGCATTCATCCGGAACAGAGGGTGTTATGTGTATGTCCAATATGGCGGCGATATGTGGAAAAATAGGTCGTAGCGGTTGCGGAGTGAATCCACTTCGTGGACAGAACAATGTTCAGGGTGCATGTGATATGGGTGCTCAGCCTACAGATTATCCTGGATATCAAAAGGTAGATAACCCTGAGGTTAGAGAAAAATTTGAAAAAGCGTGGGGAATTAAGTTAAATCCAACGCCTGGACTTAAGGCTACGGAGGTGTTCCCAGCGGCGATTGAAGGGAAAATCAAGGGACTATATATTTGTGGTGAGGATCCGATTGTTTCTGATCCAGATACGCATCATATTGATAGGGCTCTTCGAAGCCTTGATTTCTTCGTGGTTCAGGATTTGTTTATGACGAAAACCGCGAAGTATGCAGATGTGATTTTGCCGGCAATTAGTTATGCTGAAAAGGAAGGAACGTTTACAAACACTGAACGCAGGGTTCAGCGAATTAGAACGGCTGTTAAATTAGACGGCGATATGAGGCCGGATACAGATATAATTATCGATTTGATGAATGCGATGGGATATCCTCAGAAGCATCTTACATCGGCTCAGATTATGGATGAAATTGCAGAAGTTACACCAAGTTTCCATGGAATTAGTCATGAGAGGCTTGATAAAGAGGGAGGCTTGCAGTGGCCTTGCCCTGACAAAAATCATCCTGGAACCCCTATTATGCATGTTGGTAAGCCAGTGCGCGGTAGAGTGCTTCTCTATCCGGCTGAATATAAGCCTTCGCAGGAACTTCCTGATGAGGAATATCCATATATCTTGACGACAGGTCGAATCCTGTACCATTATAATGCGGCTGCAATGACTTCGCGTGCGCCTGGTCTTGTGGACATCTCGAGTGAGGGATTTATTGAGGTGAATTTTAGGGATGCAGATAAATTAGGAATTCATAACGGTGAACGCATTAAGGTTAGCAGCAGGCGAGGCGAGATTACTGCGACAGCTCGAGTTGGCAGAAAAGTCTCCGAGGGTGAAACATGGATGCCATTCCATTTCGAAGATTCACCCGTAAATGTGCTTACAAATGCGGCCCTCGATGACATCGCTCGAATCCCAGAATATAAGGTGTGCGCAGTGAGGATTGAAAAGATTAATTAGGGAGTGTTTATGGGCCTTTGAGCGGATGGCAGTGAGATTAAGAGTTGATGGGCCTTTGAGCGGATGGCAGTGAGATTGGGATTTGATGGAAGGTTTCAAAATGAGAAGTGATATAGATTGTGGCGGTGAGGATCTGGTGGATGGTTCCAAGGAGAACTTGGTGGAAGTTATGGAAGCTATGAAGGTCAGTCCCACCGGCGAAACAGAGATAAAAAAGAATACGCTTATCCGAGAATATAGGCTTTTGGTAAAGGTAAATGGAAGCTCTAAATTTCAAATTACTTGCACAAAAGATTGCCTTAAAGAACTTGTTGTTGGAAGACTTTTTCTTAATGGATGGATTGAAAAATTTGATGATATTAGTGAGATGAAGTTTTCGGAAATGGATAGGGAGGTTTGTGTTAATGTCCCTGAATGCGAACCCGTTGTAAGCCGAGAATTCCAAAATGTTCCTGAATTTGAATTTCAGGACGGGTGGATTTTTAAACTAATTAAGGAATTTTCTAAGGGGATGCCACTTCACGATGAAACAAGAGGCACTCATTCATGTATACTCGCAAAAGAAGATGAAATTCTCTTTTCATGTGAAGATATTGGAAGACATAATGCTGTCGATAAGGCGATTGGATATGCACTTATAAACGGAATTGATTTTCACAAATGCTTGATTTTTACATCTGGAAGAGTTCCTGTTGATATGGTGGAAAAGGCTATAATTGCGGGTGTTCCAGTGATTGTTTCAAAAGCAGTTCCAACATATGAGGCTGTAGAACTCGCGAAAAAATACAGAGTAACTATTGTAAGTAGAGCGTATTCGGAAGGATATGAAGTTTATAAAATAGTTTAATAAATATTTGAATATGTATATTTTAAATTTTTAAGAGAGGTGACGTATTGGTATGGAAGAAAAGAAGGTTGTTTTGGACCGCAGAAAGCGACTAGCGCTTAACATCGTTTTCATGGCGCTTTGTGGCGTTTCGGGTGTTTTTATCAAACATCTAATTAATCCTGTTTCTAATGTTATTACAGGGGCACTACATATTCCGGGTGGCGTTTCGACCGCAGTTTCACTTATGTTTTTGGTGATTGCTGCTGGAGTCACAAAGCAAAAATGGTGTGCTGGAACGATTGGATTGGTACAAGGATTTACGGCACTTTCGCTTGGAATGGTTGGAAGTATGGGAGCGTTTCTACCACTTTCTTATATCATACCCGGTGTTGTGGTTGATTTGGTTATGCTTATTCCAGATAAAGGCGGATTTAGTGCATTCCTAAAGGCATTCTTTGCAAATATTCTAGCATCTCTTTCGGCTGCCATTTTTGCAAACTTCATGGTGTTCCATTTGCCAGGTATTGTATTAATGGTATACCTAATTGTCGCAGCATTATCTGGCGCAATTTGTGGACTTTTGGCGACAGTTATTATCAATAAAATCAACGGATTTTTAGAAGAAAAAGAATGATTTTTTTGAGATAACTGTAATCGTTTAGATTAATAGAGTTGGAAAATGAAAAGGTTTTAACTAAGAATAAATACGACATGGAGAGAACTTAAAATGGAAAAGAATAATTTTAAAATCATTGGAATTGTAATAGGTGTTTTAATTTTAGCATGTGGAATTGCTGTTGGTATGTATTTTAGTACTAGGGAAGAGAATCCTGAAGACTCAATTATAGTTACGATAAGTGGCGAGAAAAAAGTTATAAATTTACACAAGCTTTCGCTTACCAAATTTGAAGGATCAATCATAAATGGTAAGGGTGAGACAATTGAAGTTGACGCAGAAGGTGTGAGAGTTGCCGATATAATTGGAACAAGCGATTTTAAAGAAGCGAGTGTTATCGCTGATGATGAATATTCTGCAACCATTAAACCTGAAGATTTGAAAAAAGCATGGTTACAAGTTGAAGGCGGATCAGCCCGCCTGATAGTTTTCGGGGATACAACCGCAAAAAGAGATGTGAAAAATGTTGTGAGGATTGAAGTAAAATAATTGATGTTTCATATGATTTTCGTGATTCAAAAATGATTAAAAGTTGTGAGGATTGAAGTAAAATGATGGACTATTCATTGATTATTCTTGCTGGCGGGAAAAGTAGTAGGATGGGACAAAAGAAGGGCTCCCTATTAATTAACGATAAAACTTTTATCGAGATAATACGTGATAAATTTCTTGATTTAGGAATTTGCGATATCCTTTTGTCAGGCTACGAAGCGCCTGTAAGTGGGACAAAGTTTATCCCTGATTTATATAAAGAAAAGGGACCTCTTGCAGGAATTCATGCATGTTTAAAGGAAACTGCGAATAAAAATGCTTTTGTTATAACGGAGGATGCACCCTTGATACCCGTTGGTTTTATCGAGAACCTTTATGGTGCACATGAAGCAAATAATAAACCCATCACCATCGCAGAGTGTGGAGGGAGACTTCAGCCATTAATTGGAATCTATGATAAAAGTCTTTATGCTGATTGCGAAGAGATGCTAAAAAAAGACGAAAGAAGAATTATAAAGCTGAGTGAAAAATATGGCTATAACAAGGTGGTATTTGAAGGGGATGAGCTCTTGATAAGAGGATGCAATACGCCGGAGGAATACGAG
>JAILNN010000030.1 GCA_024691565.1 Lachnospiraceae bacterium
CAATGGAAAAGAGTCAATGTTGAAGTAAATATGCTGGATAAAAAGGATTTTTTAAAGGAAATCAGAGCATCCTGGGCGGATATATGCAACCAATACCTCGAAGAAGATAAAAAAATCGACCACAGGAGCTTTGCAGAACGCGGAATTGAGCTGATTCCCACAATTCATGAGGGTTACGCAGCGCGCGAAATCGAAGCGAGGGGCGGAATTTCTGAAATATGTTCGGCAAACAGACGAATAAAAAAGGCGAACGAAGAATTGAAAAAACTAATATCAGGCGTAACAGAAATAAAAAATAACATACATGAAATCGTAAACGACTGGGTGAGAGAGCTTGAAGAAAGGAGCAGAGAACTAGATGAAAAAGTTAGGGGAAGAATTAGTAAGGCTCGAAGAAGAACTGAACAAGAAAGAGCAGCGCTTGAAAGAGCTAGAGAAGCTGAACGAGGAACTGTTGGAAGAGAACAAGTTGCTAAGGAATGGCTTGACGGACTTAGAGAGCGCGTTGGAAGCTTCGGAGAAGAAGTTAATAGAATTAGAAAAGAAACAAATGGAAGACTTGCGAAGCTTAGAGTCGAAGTTAAGCAACTTGGAGAAAAATTTCATAAAGTAAAAATCCAAGAAACAGAGAAGCTGGAGGCAAGGGTTGATAGAGTTATCGGTGTGATAAAAAGTAAGGATGTAGACTTTGGCGAAGCGCTTAATATGTACCGTGATGGCAATAGCGAAGCGCTGAAATCATACGAAAACGCTATTGTTAAAGCGTTTATGAATTTGGAAAAAGCAAATACAAATGAACGAGCGGAAAGAGTTTCTGAACTTGAAGAAGCTGCAGAAAAGATGATTTTGGAAGTACAAAATCGAGATGATGAGGAGTGGGAATGGTAAACTTTTAATTTTAGCACATTAAAAAAAAACAAGTTTTCAATATAACCACACTCGGTTGTGGTATCAAAAACAATGAAGTTTTTTTTGAAAAACACGAAAACCGCGTATTTTCGCGGTTTCTAAGGTTTAGTGAAATAAAATTATAGGAAAATTTCGACGAAGTATAGGAAGATTTCGACAAATTATAGAAAGATTTCGACAAATTATAGGAAGATTTTGACCGTATCGTATTCAGAACTTGTAACTTTTGAATAAACTCCTTGCTTTGCGTCTTTTTAGGGGATATACTGTATTCAAAAGTTATATTCAGTAAGGAGGAAAAAAATGAACGGTTATGAAATTATTGCAGATAGTTACAGGAGTCTTATAAAAAAAGAAACTGACGAAAAAACAAAAATAGAATTAGAAAAGAAAATCAAAATACTAGATTTTTTAGCAACCTGCGACGCAGAAGATAAATGCTATCTTTTTGATAGCAGCGCTTTTAATGATATTTTCAAGGGTTATACAAATAAAGTGGTTGGTAATTTGTTGAAAAATGAAGATATAAACCAAGAACAAGCCGACAGGTTAAGAAATTCTTTTAGCAGCATATTAGATGAAATTAGTGCGGAAGAGGCGCTGAAATACCGAAAAAGCGTTAATTATAAGGAAAAATAACGCTTTCTGATGAGATATTGACTTGTTTAGGCACATATTTGTACCTTTAAATGATTGTAGAGTGCTTAAAAATGCTTAAAATATAGGCTTTTTAGCAGAAAAGGAGTAAAAATGATATTTGGATATGCTAGAGTTTCGACAAAAGGTCAAGCTAAAGATGGAAATTCCTTGGAAGCACAACAAGCAGCTTTGAAGGCTGCAAGTTGTGAGCGGATATTTGTTGAAGCGTATTCAGGAGCAAATTCGCGCAGACCTGAACTTGCTGCGTTGATGAATACGCTGCAACGCGGTGACACCGTTGTTGTCACTAAGTTAGACCGTATAGCTCGTTCTTTAGAGAGCGGTTTACACCTTATAGAAACTCTTAATGAAAAGGGTGTATCTGTAAATGTTTTAAATATGGGAATGCTTGATGATACACCCACAGGAAAGCTAATAAGAAATGTTATGTTATGCTTTGCGGAATTTGAAAGAAATATGATTTTGGAAAGAACACGCGAAGGTAAAGAGGTAGCGAAGAAAAACCCTGATTATAGGGATGGAAGACCAAAAAAATACTCTGAGAAGAAAGTGCTACACGCACTTGATCTTCTCGAAACACATTCATACAGCCAAGTGGTTGAGATGACAGGAATCAGCAAGGCAACACTATATAGAGCAAGGAGAGAACAAAGGGAAAAGGGGTAATTGAATGTCAAAAAATGATAACTTATCTAAAGCAAAAAACACTAAAAATGATGAATTTTATACTCAATTTGAAGATATACAAAGAGAAGTAAATGCTTATCTTGAATACAACCCAAACACATTCAGAGATAAAGTGGTTTTACTGCCTTGTGATGACCCTGAATGGTCTAATTTTACTAAGTTCTTTGCACAAAACTTTGAAATGTTAGGTTTAAAAAAGCTAATTTCAACAAGTTATGCGACTGAGAGCAAAAATCAGTATAGTAAGGGCTATCAGTTTAGTTTAGCTGATTTTTTGACAGACTTTGAAAAAGATAACCCACAATTTAATGAAGAAAAGTCTTTTAAAAAAGGTAAGATATTTATTTTAGAAAAAGATACCAACAAAAATGGAGTAATAGACTATGAAGACTTGGAATGGAAATATCTAGAAGGAGATGGAGATTTTCGTTCAGATGAAGTTAAAGCTCTGCGTGATGAAGCTGATGTAATAGTCACAAACCCACCTTTTAGCCTTTTTAGAGAGTTTGTTGCTTGGATATTTGAAACAAAAAAAGAGTTTTTGATTATAGGAAGTCAGAATGCCATTACATATAAAGAAATATTCCCATTGATTAAAGAGAATAAAATATGGCTTGGTAACGGTTTTAACAGAGGAAATGCTTATTTTAAGATACCAAGTCAATTTAAGAATGATTACGCAGAAGGAGTATTTGATGAGAACACTAATTTAGTTAAATTTAGAAATTGTAACTGGTTTACAAATTTAGAACATGGTCGTAGACACCAACCATTACAACTTATGACAATGGCTGATAACCTTAAATTCAGTAAACATAAGCAGATAAAAGAAAATGGTTATCAGAAATACGATAATTATGACGCAATAGAAGTTCCTTTTACAGACGCAATTCCAAGTGATTATGACGGTGTTATGGGTGTTCCTATCAGTTTTCTTTCTAAACATTGTCCTGAACAATTTGAAATTATAGGAAATGAATATAGTTTAAATATTGATAAAGGTAGAGGTTATATAAAAGGTAAAAGAATGTATTCAAGAGTCTTTATCAGAAAGAAGGTGGAACAATGAAAACAACACTTGTAATAGATTTAACAGTTGCCGATATATGCGAGGGTTTTGTTTATAATGAGTACGAAGGTAAAGGTTTATTTGGTCTCTCTGGTAAACTTGTTATTCAACCCGAATACCAAAGAAACTATATTTATGCTGATGGAAAAAGAGATGTAGCGGTCATTGAAAGCCTGTTAAATGGTTATCCCTTAGGTTTATTGTACTTTGTTAAGGTTGATAATGATAAATATGAGGTTCTTGACGGACAGCAAAGAATAACTAGCTTTGGTAGATTTTTAACTGGGAAGTTTGCAATTAAAGATAAAAATGGAATGGAACAGTATTTTAAGGGGTTGTCTGCTGACTTACAAGATAAAATAAATAAAACCAAACTAACCATTTATATTTGTGAGGGAGAAGAAAGCGAGATTAAATCGTGGTTTACGACTATAAATATTGCTGGAATACCATTAAACAACCAGGAATTACTAAATGCTATCTATTCAGGAGAGTTTGTTACACTCGCAAAAGCTGAGTACAGTAACTCTAACAACTCTAATATTCAAAAATGGAGTGCTTACATCAAAGGCGAAGTAAATAGGCAAAGCTACCTTGAAACTGCGCTTAAATGGGTTTCTAAGGGAAATATAGATGACTATATGAGTAAACATAGGCACGATAAAGACATAAATGAGCTAAAAACCTACTTTACAAGCGTTATTGAGTGGGTTTCAAGCGTATTTATGGATGTTGAAAACAATATGCGTGGTTTAGAGTGGGGAGAGTATTACGAAAAATACCATAAAAACGCTTATAACTCATCAGAAGTATCTCAAAAACTGCACGAACTACTAGCAGACGAATTTGTGACAGACAAAAAAGGTATATATGAGTATATCTTGGATGGTTGCAAAGAGCCAAAGCTCTTAAATATTCGCATTTTTGACGAAAAAACAAAGAGAGCAGTTTACGAAAAACAAACTAAAGCTGCCAAAGAAAAAGGAGTATCAAATTGTCCTTATTGCGCTATCTCCGAAACAAACAAAACAAAAATATGGAAGCAGAACGAGATGGACGCAGACCATGTGTCTGCATGGAGTAAAGGTGGCTTAACGGATATTAGTAATTGCCAAATGCTATGCAAGACACACAACAGAATAAAAGGAAACAGATAAGGCTCGTGATCCTGACGGAACGAGCTGAGAAGAAAGGAAAAAATATGTATGAGAATTGCGACTTGTGTAGAAAACTGCATGATGATGGAGCGTTGTTTGTGCAAGATGGAAAGACCAGATATATTTGTTTCGATTGTGATGATAAGTTGCAAGAACTGAAAGAAGTGGATTCTATCGCGTATGAGCGCGAAATAAAAAAATTATTTACAAGAAAAGGAGATTAAAAAGTATGACTGAACTTAAGAGAGCGGTTGAGTTGTTTAATTGTCTTAAAACGGCTAGTGATGGTATCTATGAAGCCTTTGGCTGCAACGGAAAAGGTAAAATAGGTTTGGCTATCGCTGGGGCTCAGGACCAAACGATTCGTCTTATTTGTGATATGTTAAGCGTGAGCGGAGAAGAACGAGAGAAGGCGGTTGATATTTTGTTCGATGACCTGTCTACAGATGAAATTTGCAAAAAACTTGAAGAAATAAAAAAATGATATAATATAAAAAAAGGTTATTTTTTTTAACATTCAACTGTTGCTAAATATTGTAAAAGTGAATTGAATACAAAGCGAAAAAACAATATAAATAAAGGAATTTCAACGGTTGTTCAATATTGAAAAACATGGTTGAAAGCATAAAGGAGAAAAAATGGAACAGTTAATATCTGTAAAAGACTACGCAGAGCAAAAAGGGGTATCTTTTCAGTCGGTGTATGCTCACATCAAAAGACACAAAAGAGAGTTGGAAGGACATATACCAAAAGAAAACGGAAAGATATGGCTAGATGAAGAAGCTGTTAGAATCTTGAATGCTGCCAGTGGAAACTCTGCGCCTGTAATAGTACAGGACGCAAAAGTTAAAGAGGTGGAAGAGCTTAAAGCAGAAAATCAAAGCCTGAGAGATGAGCTTGACGGAGATAGAGTTGCACTTAGAAGCATGACGGACACAGTGAACAAGTTGCTTGGAAAAATTGAAGAAAATGAGAAACTTGTGTCTGAAAGTAAACTTTATCTCATGCAGAAAGAAGAAATAAAAAAAAGTAACGAGCAGCTCCGACATGATCTGGAGCAAGAACAGAGCTCCAGAAAGTCTGAGCAAGAAGAACTTGAAAAGCTAAAAAAAGAACTTGAGGAACTCAAAAATCGAGGTTTTTTCGCGAGATTATTTAACAAATAAGTAAAATTTTTTTTTAAAATTAACATGTACCTACATTGTACCTACAATGTATGTATAATGTAAATACATTGTACATACATTGTGGGTACAAAATTATTAATTTAATTTTTTTTTTTGAAATTTTGAAAAAAAAAGTGACACAAAAACGCCAAAAGCCCCTATTTATAGGGGTTTGAGAGGTTTGAAACTTTAAAAAAATTAAAAAAAATCAAGAATGCCCATTTTATGGGGGTTTGAGGGGCAAAAAATAGGGAATTACAGTTTTGATAAAATAAGGTGCCCTATGATTCTAGGGTTTTTTGCTTTTTTTATATATATTATTTAGGTATATTTATGTGTTTGTTTTTTTTATTCAAGTTATAGTTCTGATTTAATGAGAGGGGTATTTTATGGCTAGAAAAATGGTAGAAAATAAAAAAGGAAAAATTGAGAAAAAGAAGAAGTCCACTAAATCTGGGAGACCTTTGGCATGGAAAAGTCTAGAAGCTGTCTTACTAGAACATGGTGGAGAAGAAGTAAGTCCTTTAGAAGCTTATGTTGATATTTTTAAGCTTAATGAAGATTACATACAGTTTGAAAAGCCTAAAATTTTCAAAGAAGAAGAGTGGGATGATGTAAAGAACTTAAAAGGAAATCCTTTAGGATACTATAAGAACGACGATAAGGAGCATGGTCATGTCAGAATCATGTTTAGAAATACTTTTGGAATTTTACTCAAAGAACTGCAAGAAGCTGATTTCGCCATTATGAATTGTATAACTTACTTCGGAAGAAAAAGGAATCAAAACCATGCTTCTAAGATGTTCGCAATGCCGTTTGACCTAGATGGTGTTTCAGCAAAAAGTCTTCGATACTTCTTCCAGATGACAGAGAACGACATACTTCCGCTGCCAAACTATATAGCGCTGTCAGGCAGAAATGTGCATTTGTATTATGTCTTTGATGAGCCAATTCCCTTGTTCCCAAACATCAAGCTTCAACTGAAAAATTTTAAATATGAATTAACCAAAATGCTTTGGAACGATTATACAAGTGATGAGAATGTTAGACAAATGCAAGGTATATATCAATGCTTTAGAGTGTTCGGCGGAAAGACAAAAAAAAGGGCAAGTTTAGATAGGGTAAAGGTTTATCGCATGAATAAGCATCCGTTTTCTTTAAGAGAGCTTTGTGAGTATGTACCTGAGGAGTTTCAGGTGGATGAAAAACAAATCTTTAAGGAAAGGAAGTACACTTTAGCTCAGGCTAGGAAAAAGTTTCCGCGTTGGTATGCTCGCGTTATCGAAGGAAAAGATATCCCAGTTAGTAAGTGGGATATCTCTGGAAAAGTCAATGGAGATAATCCGTACGCTTTATACGACTGGTGGAAGAAAAAGATACTTAAAGGAGTCACTTTCCATCATAGATACTTTTGTGTTATGGCGCTTGTGATATATGGTGTAAAATGTAATGTGCCATACGAACAGGTAGAACAAGACGCGTACGACTTGATGCCCATCTTCAACTTAGTGGGGAGTGAAGATTTTACCGAAGCTGATGTTAAAAGCGCTTTAGAATGCTATGATGAGCGTTATGCGACCTTTCCTATTGATTCATTAAATAAATTTACCAATATTGAAATTAGGAAGAATAAAAGAAACGGACGCGATCAAAAAACTCACATGGCAATCATGAGAGCCACAGAAGAAGTCATCTACAAAAATGGTTCGTGGCGCAACAAAAAAGGGCGACCAAACAAAAGAAAAGTAGTTGAAAAGTGGCAAAAGGCGAATCCAAAAGGTAAAAAAGCACAGTGTATCAGAGAGACTGGAGTGGATAGAAAGACTGTCACAAAGTATTGGAAAAGTGATGTGCCTAATATTGAGTTAGAGCCTATGGTATATAATAAAAAGCACGAACAGGATAGAATTAAGGCGTATTACAAAGTTTTAGCTGCTTATGAGGAAAAAGTAAAAGAGATGGAGAACAAGAAAAATAATAATAAAAACGCCTCAGAAGGCTCAGATTGAGTTTTTGGTGTTTTTATGATTAAGTATAGGTAAAAAATAAAAAATGGCTTAGAGCGGCTTAGAAGGCGAAAGAAGACAGAATAAAAAGAATAACTATTGTAAATTTACAATAGTTATTTCCTTTTATTTCCGTCAGGAGCTACTACTAAATTATAATTGATTGATTATTTATTTTATTGTTTTAATAAAAAATTAAGCAAGTAATGAACGATAGTAGTAGCGTTACTGTTGATAGCGGAGATAAGTGGAGCTGGTGTGGATAAGTCGCAAACTTACCCACACCGGCTACCAACTTATCCTGCGGTAGTGTGGGTAAGTAAGACTTATCCACACTAATCAACTCAAAATCGGAAATCATTTCCGATTTATTTTTTTCCCTTGATTTTTTCATTTTTTTATTGTTGAAAATAGAGGAGGATTATAACTTTCCTATTCGCAACGCAAGTGTGTTGGAGTGGGTTTTAAATTTTAAAAATGAAAAATAAAAAAAAGAGGCGCTACTGATCCTGACGGAAGCAGCGCCTTCTTTCTCTTTTGCCCTTAAAAATTTTTTAAAGATTTCTTTGTTTCTTTCTTTCTTTTTCCTCTTTTTAGGGGTTTTCTAATTTGTTTCATCATCTGGAAGTGATATGGTAAAGTAACCGGTCGCTTTTTGCTGTCGTAACTTTTCAACACATCGAGAAGCAATATTTCCAATTTGCTTATCTGTCATATTGTGTAAGTCGATTTCACTAAATTCTTCGTTTAGCATTTTTAGTAAGTGCGCCCCAAGAATTATTTTTATGTGATTTTCCTTTTTTCTTCTTGCTTGACTTTCCTGAGCTTCGAGTTGTTTTCTCCTTTCTTTCAGTTTTTGTTCTTGAGCTATGAGGTCTTTAATTCTTTCTTCTCGTGTTTTTGCCATTTTAACACCTTCCTTTCTGTTGAAGTATATAAGAATAATATAAGAGTATTATAAAATAAAAATAAATTGTATGCAAGTCATTATTGATATTTGAGAGAGTGTGTGGTATCATAATTTATATCCCTTGATGAAATCAAGGGCGCACTTACAGACAACCAAAGGTTATCTTATCGAACAAGTTCGACCGCGCGTTCTCCGAAGGGCAAGGCGTTGCCTTTGCATTCCACTCCTACGCGGAGAGCGGTCTTTCAGACAGACAA